>CAYNMH010000123.1:0-8745 GCA_964398145.1 uncultured Flavimarina sp.
GTTTTCATAAGATTGGAACTACAGACCGGGATTTCGGCATCAAACAAACTGGTCTGCACATATTCCTGAGGAATGAGTCCGCAGAGGTTCACTCCTACTTTTTTGTAGCGGTAACCGGGTTTGTAGATGCTGTGTAAGGCATTTTTAGCCTCTCGCGTAAGCACGTAAGTGTCGTTAGAAGCAGTGGCCAAAGTAACTGTCACGCTTTTGGAATACTGCTTGTCGCGCTCACTGTGGTAATTGGTCTGCAAAAAAACCTGAACGTACTGCGCACACGAATGTTGCTTCCGCAACACTTCACTAACCTCAGCAATATAGTAAGCGCAGGCTTCTTCAATCAGACCAAGGCTCGTAAGTTTTGAGCCGAATGATTTTGCAGTACCTATGGCCTTTTTAGCGCGGGGGAGCATCTCCAGTGAAAGGCAGGATTCACCGCGCAATTCACGCCAGATGCGCTCGCCTACTACTGTCATGTGTTTGCGCACCCAGTCTAAAGATACTTCGTAGGCAAATTGGTAGGCTTTAAAAACCCCTTTATTGTTAAGCCGTTGCCGGTGCTTCCTACCAATTCCCCAGATGTCTTTAAGATCTGCATTTTTTAACGCCTCCACCCATTTTTCCCGGGTATCCAGAACGCAAACGTGATTGTATTTTTTTTGTTTCTTGGCCATTTTGTTAGCCAGTTTTGCCAAAACTTTTGTGGGTGCAATTCCCACCCCTACCGGTAACCCGGTGTATCTCAAAACCGTTTCTTTTATATCCAGACCGTGCTGCTGCAGGTTTACAAAACGCATGTTGGCTAAATCCACAAAAGATTCATCAATGCTGTATATTTCTACCTGTGGTGAAAAAAGCTTTAACGTATTCATCACCCGCTGGGACATCTCGCCATAAAGTGTGTAATTTGATGAAAAAAAAGTGACCTGATTCTCGATCAAAAGATTTTTAATTTTAAACACCGGTTCAAACATAGGGATTTCAGTAAGGGCCTTCGCTTCCTTATTTGCCGCAATAACACAGCCGTCATTGTTGCTCAGCACAACTACGGGTTTTCCCCACAAATCCGGGCGAAACACCTGTTCGCACGACGCATAAAAACTATTACAATCTACCAGAGCAATCATCGCAGATCGTGAATTATAAATGTGATTATCCCCCAAAGTACTTGTTCTTCCCGGAAGTTATCTGATGTCGGGTATTTTTTAATACGCTGTATATTGAAACTTCCGGACTCGACCACAACAGCCAGTTTTCCGGGTATGGCCGGCAGTGATCGGTCTACAATGAGCACATCCCTATTCAGAATTTGAAATTCTTTAAACCCATCACCTTTTATCCGAATAAAAAAGGAGGCATCCCGGTTACGGGTCAGAATGCGGTTTAAATCAATACGGCTTTCCAAATAATGCGTTGCGGGGCTGGGAAAGCCCGTTTGCTCTGAACTTCCTGCCTGATGTATTTCATCAGGTACCGTAATAGGCGCTACATAATCTATTTCCATAGGTCAATATTATGGAAATAATCCTATTTTACGGAAATAATCCTGTTAATTAACATCGGTACTCAAACGCTGTAGCTCTTCGAAAAAAACTAACTTAGCAGCCCAAATTGAAGTTATGCGTAAGATTGAAAGCATTAGTGTTTTTGATATGTTGAAAATTGGCGTTGGTCCTTCCAGTTCTCATACCTTAGGTCCATGGAGAGCAGCTATGCGATGGATAGAGAAACTGAAAAGCAAAGAATATTTTGATCAGGTAACCGAAATTCAGGTTGAGTTATATGGCTCTCTTTCCTTAACCGGTAAAGGTCATGCCACAGATATTGCTGTATTATTAGGTTTAGAAGGTCTCGATCCACAGCAATTTCCGGTGGAAGAGATTCCACAAATTACCAGTCGCATTCAGGATCAACAGCTGTTACTATTTAACTCAGAACGCGAAATTGCATTTGATGCTTCCACCCAAATTGTTTTTAATAAAAAATTTAAAGAGTTTCATCCTAATGGTATTACGTTTCGGGCGAAACTTAAAAATGGAAAACGCACTTCAGAAACCTATTATTCAATCGGAGGTGGATTTGTGGTTCAAAAAGAACGCCTGAACAGTAAAAAGCAACAGCAAAAACTGGCCGAGTTTCCCTATCCGGTGCAGTCTGGGAAGGAACTTCTTGCGTTTTGCGCAGAACATAAACTTAAAATTTCGGAACTGGTATTAGCTAACGAAAAATCCTTGCGTACGGAAGAGGAAATCAATGCGCGATTGAAGGACATCTGGAAGGTGATGCTCGATTCGATGTACACGGGTTGTCATACCGAAGGAAAACTTCCCGGCGGACTCAACGTGCGCCGCAGAGCTTTTGACACTCATAAAACCTTGATTGGCGATACACCTTACTCCAATGCGGAAGAATGGATAACTGCCATTCGGGGTACCGAAGTAAAATTCAGGCAAATCCTGAAATGGGTTTCCTGTTTTGCCCTTGCTGTAAATGAAGTGAATGCTTCTCTGGGACGCGTGGTCACGGCACCTACAAATGGGAGCGCCGGGGTAATCCCAGCGGTGATGATGTATTACATGGTGATTGAAAATCACGATGCTAACTTTGACGATGTACGCCAGTTTATGCTCGTCGTCGGGGAGATTGGCAGCTTGTTTAAAAAAGGAGCTACGATTTCCGCAGCAATGGGCGGTTGTCAGGCCGAGATAGGCGTATCAAGCGCGATGGCCGCAGGAGCCCTTACTGAACTTATGGGCGGTACGCCCGAGCAGGTTTTAATGGCCAGTGAAATTGCAATGGAACACCATCTTGGGCTTACTTGTGACCCCATTGGCGGACTCGTACAAATTCCCTGTATTGAACGCAATGCAATGGGTGCTATAAAAGCTATTAATGCTTGTGAAATGGCGCTCGACACCGATGCCCGTAACGCAAAAGTGCCTTTAGACAAAGTGATTGAAACGATGTGGCAAACCGCAAAAGATATGAACTCTAAGTACAAGGAAACCAGCGAAGGCGGTCTGGCAGTTAATGTCGCTCTCAGCGACTGCTAATGTAGAATCTCACTTTTTAAAAATTGACGAAGCTCACGATCTTCCGTATAATCCAGAACAGTTTGATTTTTCTGAGTTCGTGCCTCCGGCAAAGCTCCTAAAGATAGTAAAGTCTTAACCGAGGCTATTCCGGGCATTCCTACCCGGGCAGCCCAGTGCAGAGGTGTCTCTCCAATTTTATTTTTAGCATTAACATTAATTCCGGCATTTACTAATTTTTCCAGCAATTGCTCGTCACCTTCCTCGTACCGATAGGTCACAAAATGAAGCAACGTATGGCCTTCATTATCGGTTACAGCAGGGTTAAGACCGTATTCCAAAAGTGGCTCAACAGCTTCCAGAAAACCCGATTTGACCACAACAAGTAAATACTCCTCTTCAGCCTCTGCGTGGAATTCCAGTGCTATCTTTAGAGCCCCGGCATTCTTAAATTTAAGGGCCGCATTCAAGGTTTCTTTTGAAGCATTTAACTCTTCAGTTAAATACCGCGTTGCGTCATTTAACCTGTACTTGATCACGGTTTCCAACACGCTTTTATCTAAAATTTCAGGCGGTGCGTTTTTAAATATAGAAAGAAGAATGGTTTCATCCCTAGTGTCTAAAGCGGTTTGTAATTCTGCCCTGCCAACTATGCCGCCTAAGGCGATATTCGTACTCAGGAGTTCCAGATTTCTATATTTGATTAGATCTATCATTATCGAGTCTGGATTGATTTCTTTGGTGTTCAGCAAAATAGTGACCAGGTCTGTATTTTCTGCTCGGATGGCAGACCGTATCAAATCAGGATTTTCTGCCGATGCTCCTTTCTCAATTAAATAATGAACAACTGAACCATACCCGCCACGCACCGCTTCTACTAAAGCTGTTTGCGGATCCCCTCCATTATAAACTAAAAGGGATACCAATTCTAAATTTCCTAATTGCGCTGCACGGGTCAGCTCGGCATTGACATCTAACGCAGTTGGGTTTTGATTCAAAACATATTCAGTCAATTGAAGTTTTTCATAAGCAACAGAGGTGGCCAGCGCAGATTCAACCTGACCGTTGTACTTGTCTAAAGCATCCCGAAAAAGTAGTTCATCTTCCTGTGAAAGGGCATATTCAAATACCGGATCTGCAGGTGCCCCTTGCTCCAGACTAATGCGCACCGCAGGCGTATTTTTTTGCTGAATCGCGCTAGCAAGCGCCACTTCTGCCGAACCCCCGGCATTTAAAGCCATTTCCAAAATTTCAAGGTTGTTTTTCGCAATCGAGCTAATAATTATGTTGTCTGTGATTTGAACCGAATCTTTCTCTAAAAAATACCGAAATAACGCACTGTCTCCTCCTTCTGCGACCACTTCTAAAGTCTGTGAAGAAGTAGGTGTGATTTCTTTAATCCGATTAATAATTGCCGGATTTCCGGTTAGAATGGCCCGCTCCAGTAAATCTGAATCAGCATCTAAATTATAGGAAATAAAATTTGCTATCAGGTCTTCATCCTTGTTTTCAATTGCCAAAGCAAGCATATCCCGACTTGCAGCAAAGCTTTCATACGTAAGGGACATTAATGCTTTGGTTACTTCATAATTATTGAGTTTCACAGCAAGAGCCACATCATTATTGCGGGGAATAGCTCCTTCACGAAGCAACGCATAGATTACTTCAGGCTGCCCGTAAGCGACAGCTTTATAAATCATATTATTCTTTGGCTTTGCCCCACGCTCCAGCAAAGTAAGAGTTTTGTCTTTGCTGAAAAATTCAGGATCAAAAGCCAGGTCCAAATCTTCTGTAGTAGGCTGCACGCCAAAATCAAATAAGGTCAGAAGAACTGAAGCATCTTCAAAATTCTGTATCGCAGCCTTAATCACTCCTGCAGCCTGAAGATCAACACCTTGAAAATAAAGCTTTTCCAGCAACTGCTGATCTCCTCGGGCAGCCGCAGAAACCACTTCTGAGCTTAAGGCATAGTTATACACATCGGGCTGCGAAGTAATGGTTTTAGTGTCTTTAAGTTGTTCTAAACTGTAATTCAGCTTAAAAACACTCCCGTCTGTAGTGGTGAGCTCTATTTCTTTGGTCACCATCCCGTGCAGGGCGTCTTTAAAAAAAGTATGAGCTTCCGGTGGTCCTGACCAAAAAAGCGAGGTACGTCCCTTTCCTTTTTCCAGCTTTTTAGTATCATCCCAAACGCTTACATAGGCTCCTTTAAGCTCTTCTGGCGAAACAATAAAATCCATCACCTTATTCAGTTCGATTTGTTCTTCGGTAAGCAGGGTATTTAAGTCAATGCCCTGATACTCGATGAGAGCCGAAGTATTTAAAGGTTCGCCATAGGCATTAAAACTTCCGTAGAATAGATCACCGATGTAATGGAATTTCTGTGTTGTTTCTGATTCACCCTCACTGGCCTTTACCACCGAATGCACTTTCTGCCTGAATTGCAAACTGTATTTTTTAAAAAAACCGGTTGTTTCTTCAGCCGCGTGCCAGGAAATTGATTTTTGCTTAGCGCTGTCTATAGCCTCCTGCAGCATATATCGCCGGTAGGCTAAATCTGGCAAATCCGGAAAATTCTTAGTTGACAATAGATTGGTGAGTTCAACAAAATTCGCATCAATTAACGCAGCATTTTCTATGGAAAGGCTCTCCAGCCACTGGCTTTTACGAATCTGAGAACGAAGACCTCCCCGTGTGAAAATCTGAGGTAACCCCGGATTTATATAAGGGTTGGTAAGGGTATCTCCTTCCTGTTGTTGCTTAACGGTAAGCAAGACTTCCTCTCTAAATTCGTCTTCAGAGTAGGGCGAATTAATGTAATCTGAATTAGGAATCAGATTGCGAACCAGATAGAGCCCCCCATAAGTTAAGTGGTCGCTATAATGCGTACCAAACCAGGAAATAAACCCCTGCGGACTAAGGTCTCTGCCCAAGCGCGCTACTGCATCCTTAAACACTTCAGAAAGTGACAGTTGCTCCAGATGTAAATCGTATAGGGGCACCTTTCTCAAAGTGTACACGAAAAGGAGTTTGTCTTTTTGAAGTGCGTCAACGGGCGCATTAAAAGCCCTGGTAAATCGGGCGGAAAATACGCGATCTGAAGTATCTACGCGCAACACCTTTTGCTCAAAATCCCGGGCTGTATTCACAAAAAGATACTGAAATTCTTCTGCACTGTTGGTTTTAAGTTTTTTGGAAGAATTATTAAGGAGAGCTGATTCTTTGAAAACAGAAGCCCGTGTATTAGAGATTATGGAAGGTTGTTCTAAATTTAGACCATCAGTAAAACGAATGTCAACGGTAAATCCCGGTTTCAGGAAATTTGAAGGCAATTTATCTTGAGGAAAGGCCGCAAAAATGCCCAATCCCATTAAAAACATCAAGAGACAAAAGCGTGACCCCACGATCAATTCTGGTTTTGAAAGGTTTCTATTTCAGGGGTAGTTATTAAGGGACGTTGAAGATAGGTAATTGTTCTTATTTGCCAAAAATTTATTCGCAGCCACCTGTCTTACGGGTGTCAACAATATAAAAAATCTTCCAGCTATCTTCTTCGTAAATCATTTGAAAACTGTTTACGCCGCAGTGGCTCAATTCCTCATTTAAATAGAATTCATAAGGTGTCCAGACGTTCGCCATCAGACCGTCTGTGCTGGTTTGATAGTCCAGAATACGCTCCTCAAAAATCACAGAATCAGGAATAGAAGCGATTGATTTCAGGAAATTGTCAAAAGAGGTTGTTGTCAATTTGACGGAGTCATTTTTTGTGCCAATAGACTGCATCGATATACGCGGATGAACCAAATCACGGAGGGCCAGGGTATCCTGCTCGTGAAAGGCATTAAAAAAAGCAATAACAATTTCTTCAGGCTCAGAAACAAACTGGGCTTTTGCTGAAAAAAAGAAAAAGCTGAGAAACAGAATTAAAAGAGGTTTACGCATCTGCAGATGTAGTTTTATGGTGAATGCGTGAGTAATTTACTACTTTTACCCGCATTTTAAAATCGGCATATGTCTGCAGCAAAAAAAGAATATAAGAGAATCACGGTAAAGTCACTTACCGAAATGAAAAGCCACGGTGAAAAAATCGCGATGCTTACCGCATACGATTACACCATGGCAAAAATTGTAGATCGTGCGGGTATAGATGTAATTTTGGTGGGAGATTCAGCTTCTAATGTAATGGCCGGGCATGAAACTACACTCCCTATTACTTTAGACCAAATGATCTATCATGCTTCATCGGTGATTCGAGCTATTAAACGCTCTCTGGTGGTGGTAGATTTGCCTTTTGGAACCTATCAAAGTGATCCTAAAGAAGCTTTGCGTTCCGCAATACGCATCATGAAAGAAAGCGGCGGTCACGCGCTCAAGCTTGAAGGAGGTTCTGAGATTAAAGAATCGGTTAAGCGCATATTGAATGCCGGAATCCCCGTGATGGGACATTTAGGGCTAACGCCGCAATCTATTTATAAATTTGGCACCTATACCGTACGGGCTAAAGAAGAAGCCGAAGCTCAGAAACTTAAGGAAGACGCACTGCTTCTGGAAAAACTGGGTTGTTTTGCAATAGTGCTGGAGAAAGTGCCCAGCGCACTGGCTAAAGAAGTTGCCGAAAGTCTTACCATTCCGGTTATTGGGATCGGTGCCGGAAATGGCGTTGATGGGCAGGTACTCGTGATGCACGATATGCTGGGAATGAGTAAAGAGTTTAGTCCGCGCTTTTTAAGACGCTATCTCGATTTACATACACTAATGACCGGTGCCTTTGAGCAGTATATCACAGATGTTAAGGCGGTGGATTTCCCTAATGAAGAGGAGCAGTATTAAGATTTGAGATATGAGACTTTAGATAGGAGACTTGAGTAACTGGAAGATCGTATTCAATGTCTCATATTTAGATCATTCAATCTTCATTTTTAAACTACTGACTCCTGATTTTTAACTCTTAACTCCCGAAGATGCACAGTACTAAAGACAACCTGCAGGTCCTTTACGAGGACAATCACCTTATTGTGGTCAATAAACGTGCGGGAGATATTGTGCAGGGAGATAAAACCGGAGATAAACCGCTAAGCGAGGTAGTCAAAAGTTATATAGCCGAAAAGTATAACAAACCCGGCGCCGTTTATCTCGGCGTTGTACACCGCCTTGACCGACCTACCAGCGGGATTGTTATTTTCTCCCGCACTTCTAAAGCACTACCACGGCTTAATAAGTTATTTGCTAAAAAGGAGGCTAAAAAAACCTATTGGGCTGTAGTTAAAAATGCGCCAACAAAACTTCAGGATACGCTGGTGCATTATTTAAAACGCAATCCGAAGCAAAATAAATCCTACAGCCATATCAACGAGGTGCCCGACAGCAAAAAGGGCATTTTAGAATATAAGGTGATCAAAGAACTGAATAATTATTACCTGCTGGAAATCGATTTGCATACGGGCAGGCATCATCAGATTCGCTCCCAACTGGCTGCGATTGGTTGCCCCATAAAAGGCGATTTAAAATACGGCTTCGACCGAAGCAATGCAGATGGAAGCATACACTTGCATTCTCGCAAATTGGTGCTCACCCACCCAGTTCAAAAAGAGGAAATGACCTTTATCGCGCCGCCTCCTGCAGCTGATGCTATTTGGAAAGCATGCGTTTAATTTTACAAGTGGTTTGCGGTTTGCGGTTTGCGGTTTGCGGTTTGCGGTTTGCGGTTTGCGGTTTG
>CAYNMH010000124.1:0-8738 GCA_964398145.1 uncultured Flavimarina sp.
TTAAAAGGCAAACGGCAGATGTCGTCGTGACCGTGTCTAATCTCACCAAAAACACAGTAGAATATAAGTCAATCAAAAATTGGGAGTACGATGATTTTTGTGAGTGGATCTGGATTAGCTGCAACTACGTGCCCTTTATGAGTCTGGTTAATAAAAACGGATTTGAATATGCCGATGGCGGTTTTGGCTGCATCGTGCCCATACGCGAAGCCATACGCCGCGGTGCAACCGAGGTTGACGCGATCATTCTGGAGTCTGAAAATATGGAGTACAACAAGGTGCTGGGTAAGAACCCTTTCTCGTTGATGGTCAATCTCTTCGGCTTTTTGATGGATCAGGTGGAGTATCATGATGTGATCGTGGGCAAACTGGCAGCCATTAATAAAGATGTCCCGCTTAATCTGTATTACACGCCTTCAAAACTTACTGAAAACAGTCTGATTTTCAATAAAAAATTGATGACGAGCTGGTGGCAGCAGGGTTGGGATTACGCTGCCGCGAAAGCCAAACAGGCTCAGGAAAATAAATTGCGGGAAATTTCAGAAACGGAATAAAGTCTTTAAGTGGCTAGCGCTTGAGCGAATCTACCACCTGCTGAAGCCCTTCTTCATTTTCAGAAAGTACTACCAGCGTATCGTGAGCGTTGATAACGGTAGAGCCTTTAGGCGTCAAAAAACGATCGTTGCGTTTGATCATGGCTATAAGCGCATTTTGAGGAAAGTCAAGCTCCACAATTTTCTTATCTACGGCATAGCACTGCGGGGTAATTAAAATTTCCTTCAGGGCTGTTTTGGGGATTTCAGAGATCACACCTGCCATATTTTTTTGAGATTTTGCAGCCTCGGGTAGTCCCACTTTTAGCCATTTGGCCACCAGTGAAAGTGTGGTTCCCTGTATTAATACCGAGGTGATCGAAATAAAGAATACGATATTAAAGATCATATTTGCTTTTTCAATACCGGCCAGAAGCGGGTAGGTTGCAAATACAATAGGTACAGCACCGCGCAGCCCGACCCACGAGATGTAGAACCGCCTTCTAAGCTTCATCTTAAAAAACATCAGACTGATAAATACGCCTACGGGTCTTGCCACAAAGATCAAAAAGAGTGAAATAAGTAAACCTATTCCAATAAACGGTACCATCTGAGAGGGGAAAACAAGCAAGCCTAAAGTTAAAAAGAGTACGATTTGCATCAGCCAGGCCAGACCGTCAAACATCTGAAGTATGGTCTGTTTGTGAATCAGGTTTTGGTTTCCGAGATAAACGGCACAGATATAAATCGCCAAAAAGCCGTTACCTCCAATAAATTCGCTACCTGAAAAGGTGATGAACATCAGTGCGATTACCAAAACGGGATAAAGACCTTCAAAGCCAAGCTCAATTTTATTTATGGTGAATTTGCTGAGTTTACCAAATAAAAACCCGGCGATTCCACCTACGATCATTTGCCTTAGCAACATAGGAATTATGGAAACCAGGCCCTGATCCTGATTTATGACCAAAGTAAGGAAGGCAATCGTAAGAACGTAAGCCATCGGGTCGTTACTCCCGCTTTCAAGTTCGAGGGTGGGACGTAAATTGGTTTTAAGCGCAAGGCTTTTTGATCTTAATATGGAAAATACCGCAGCTGCATCTGTAGAAGAAACAATAGAACCGAGCAACAGGCTTTCATAAATGGTAAAATCGGTGCAATAAAATACAAACAAGCCCAGAGTTACAGCGGTAAGTAAGACACCCAGTGTTGATAAAACCAAACCTTCTTTTAAAATGGGTTTTACCGCACTCCAATTGGTATCCAAACCTCCGGAAAAAAGAATAAAATTGAGCGAAACAATTCCCACAAACTGAGCCAGCTGCGGGTCATCAAAGTGAATATTACCCACTCCATCTGAACCTGCCAGCATCCCAATGGCCAGGAAAAGCAATAAGGTAGGCACTCCAAATCTATACGAAGTTTTACCCACCAGAATACTTATCAAAAGCAGGAGGGAGCCAATAAGTACTATGTTTTCGGTGGTTAAGACCATAAAATGGAAGGCTTGGAAAAGTTACTGAATGCGTTTTCCCTGTGCAGTAAAGGAGAGTCCCTGAGTTCCGCGGGTGGATATCATAATTCCTTCAAAAAGCGGGTCTGTCACTTCAGGATCGTCCAGCCAGTCAAAGATAAAATTCCCGCCGGTTCCGCCCGTTTTATCGCCTTCTTCAATGATGATTTCTACCGTTTCAAGAGGTTTTAATTGAATGGGGAAATCAAAATAAGTACGTATGGGGTTACCTGCTGTATCGTAATAGACCCCTTTGGTCAAAATAACCGTATCACTTTCGCTGGTATTGCGCAGACTTACCGTTACGGTAAGATCATGAGTGTTATGCTCTGAAGTGCTGTAGATTTCAGAATAAATACCCAGATAGGTTTTTGCGGGCACGAGCGAATCCTGAAGGGGAATCTCCGTTCGCCGTTTTTCCCAGTTTATAGGATCTAAAGATTTTGAAGTCGGCCTGGTATTGTCACAAGCTAACACCAGAAGCAGGACAGGAATGAAAAAAAGAGTAACTCGCATAGGCTTCGGTTTTAGTTAAACAATTCCTGAACTTCGGTTTTTAAATATTCCAGTGCCACCTGGGTAGGATTATCCTGGCCATTGGAATTTTGTAAAAGGTGCTCGCGTAGTTGCTGGGCCGTAGTGATTTCACTTTTCGCAGATCCTTTTCGCAAGTGTTGTATCAACGTATTTTTAGACGATTTGACAGCTGCCCAGCAGTCACCAGTTACATAGATTTGTTGGGTAAGATTGTGTTCAAATTCCTGTTCAATCGTTGCAACCAGCAGATCAACATAGGCTTTCTTATCGTCAGTTATAGGTTTTACGCGAATCAACAACTGATTAGGATTAATTCGTTCCAAAAAAAGTGTGAGACGTTCATAAGCCTGCAGACGTACCGGCATAACGTCTTTTTGGGTTTCCATATGCAAACGAAACCTCCTGCGTCCTTCTTCGTTTTTTAAAAAGGAATCAAAAAAATAGTAAGCGATAACACCTACAACAATAGCGGGACCTACAGATAATGCAATTTCAATGATTTCGTCCATAAGTTAATAACGTACTTTTTCAGGTTTGTTTTGAATTTCTTGAGGAGTTTTAGCAGTACTCTTATCATAATTACCCCCTAGATGCGGGCAATCGATCAGGTCCTGCATGGACTTGAAAGGTACTTCTACTTTATGATATGTAAAACAGGCTGCCAGAGTCTGGGTCAGGTTTTTATCTCCCAGGGTCAAATCTACGTCTTCTGTGGTCAACTGGCATGGGTGTTCATACCCGCAGGCGTGCGTAATTTCAAGAAGTTCTTTTCGGAAATTTTTAAAATAAAAATTGGTACGTACCGCTTTATCTTCAATATTTATACCGGCCTGTAACCATTTGTTTTGAGTCGCTACCCCGCTGGGGCAGGTATTGTTATGGCAGGCTTTAGCCTGAATACAACCAATGGAAAGCATCGCTTCACGGGCTACATTGATGATATCTGCACCCATTGCAAATGCCATGGCGCCTTTGGCCGGAAGACCGAGTTTCCCGCTGCCTATAAAGACGATGCGTTCAGTAAGATGGTGCTTTTTAAAAATTTTATACAGGTCACTAAAAGCATACACCCAGGGAAGGGAAACGTGGTCTGCAAAACTGGGCGGTGCGGCGCCGGTACCTCCTTCACCACCATCAACCTGAATAAAATCAGGGCCTTTATTGGTTTTGACCATAATCTGGGCGAGTTTTTCCCAGTCGTGTAATTTCCCTATCGCCGCTTTAATCCCAACCGGAAGTCCGGTGGCTTCGGCGATTGCTTCTACAAATTCGACGAGGCCTTCAACATCGGTAAAAGCTGTATGGGTGGCGGGAGAAATCACATCTTTTCCCATAGGTACATGGCGAATTTCTGAGATTTCCTGCGTTATTTTAGAAGCCGGAAGCACACCTCCTTTCCCCGGTTTTGCCCCCTGAGAAAGTTTCACTTCAATAGCTTTGATCTGAGGATTTTCTGTTACCAGCTGTACCAGTTTTTCCATTGAAAAATTACCCTGTTCATCACGTACTCCAAAATAGCCGGTTCCTATTTGGAAAATAATATCTGCTCCTTTTTTATGATAGGGTGAAACACCGCCTTCTCCTGTATTATGATATGCGTTTGACAGTTTACACCCTTTATTAAGAGACTCAATCGCGCGCGCAGAAAGCGATCCAAAACTCATCGCAGAAACATTGATCACCGAAGCAGGCCGATAGGGTTTACGACGCTTGTTGTAAAGTCCCATAACTTTAGCTGAAGGCAGAAAATACGGGTTTTTGGCATTGGGATGATCTGGTGGAACGCGGAAGCCCATCATCGCGTTATTGATAAAAATATAGTTGGCCTCGTAGATATTTTGATCGGTACCAAAACCTTCGTAATTGTTTTGATTTTTGGCCGAAGCATAGATCCAGCCGCGTTCAATGCGGTTAAACGGAAGCTCCTCACGGTTATTCGCTACAATATACTGGCGCAGTTCTGGCCCAATGCTCTCAAGCATATAACGTATATGCCCAACCACCGGAAAGTTGTGGGTAATGATGTGTTTTTTATTGAAAAATACATCGCGAATAGCAATGATTAAAAGGACAAATAGTACCCAGGCCCACCAGGGAATTGAACCAAGGAAATTAAGTATTTCGTTCATAAATCTTTATTGCGCGTTTAGGTAATCCAGAGTGAGCTGGCTCATAGTTTTTACTCCGAGTAGTAAACCGTCATCATCTATCATAAAGTCGGGAGTGTGATGGGGATAAGGTGTGGTATTTCCGGGAGTCATTCCTCCTAAGAAGAAATAGAAGCCCGGCACCTTTTCCTGAAAATAGCTGAAATCTTCCCCGCCGGTGGTAGCTTTTACCAGGTTCACCTGTTCCGCACCCGCAACGTTTTGAAGAGTAGGTAACATTTGAGCCGTGAGTTGCTCGTCATTATAGGTGATGGCTGTATTATTTTGAAATTCTATCGTAGCGCTTCCGCCGTATGCTTTAGCGAGACCTTCAGTCATTTCGGTCATACGACGGATGATGAGTTTTTTCATATCAGGATCAAGGGTGCGCACAGTTCCTATGAGTTCTGCTTCTTCCGGGATGATATTAAAACGTACCCCGGAGGTGATTTTTCCAACGGTAATAACCGCGGGTTCCACTAAAAGATTAGACTCCCGGCTTATAATCGACTGAAAACCGTCAATGATTTTCGCAGAAATATAAATAGGATCCACTCCGCCCCAGGGCTGTGAACCGTGGGTTTGTTTTCCTTTTACTTTAACTACAAAGCGCTCTACAGCCGCCATCGTGCCGCCGGGCTTGTAATTGATTTGCCCTACCGGTGTCGCGCTGTTGATGTGCAGACCGAAAATCGCATCCACATCCGGGTTTTTAAGTACACCTTCTTTAATCATCAAAGCGGCACCACCTTCTTCTCCGGGCGGTGGTCCTTCTTCTGCCGGCTGAAAAATGAATTTTACCGTACCGTGTATTTTGTCTTTATGCTGAGACAGGATTTCGGCAGTACCCATAAGAATGGCTACATGGGTATCGTGTCCGCAAGCATGCATTACGCCAGTTTCTGTACCTAAAAAATTAGCAGTGTTTTGGCTTTTAAAAGGCAAATCGTTGCGCTCGGTTACAGGCAGTGCATCAATATCTGCACGTAAGGCGACCACTTTACCGGGATGATCACCTTTTAAAATACCTACTACACCGGTTTTGGCAACTTCAGTTTCAACTTCGATGCCTAAAGATTTTAGATGGGCAGCGATTTTTGCTGCGGTTTCAAACTCGCGATTGCTGAGTTCGGGATTCTGGTGAATCTCATGGCGCCATTGTATGACCTGATCTTCAATAGATTCTGCTGCTGCCATAATTTCAGAGTCAGGAGATTGGGCAAATGCGCTTATACCAAAGCCGAGAAAGGTAAGAAGGTGTAGTTTTTTCATTTGGTAAAAATTATATGGCAATTTAATGAATTCGCCTTGTATTTACGCGATTTTGTAAAGCTTTCCCAAACGCTAAACCAGAAATACCAGGATACATTTGGAGGGTTTTAAAGGCATGTAGATAACTTCAAATCATCATCATTTAAGCCTATCCAATTATAATCCTAAAATTCTTTAAATAGATTGGACAAGCCCGAATGCGCAAGCGGAAAGCTTGAAATCCTATTCAATCAAGAGAATGTCACTATCATAGATGCTGAATAAATTTTTAATAACTAAACAGCCTGTGACTCTAATAAAATAGGAAGTTTCCTTAATTTTCCGCTCCTGCGAAAAACGGCAGTAAATTTTTAAAAATAAGATTGTTTTGGAGGCACTTTTAGAAGGATTGAATGATGCACAACGCGCGCCGGTATTGCAAAAGGACGGCGCTATGATGGTGATAGCAGGTGCAGGCTCGGGGAAAACCCGGGTGCTCACGATGCGTATTGCTTACTTAATGCAGCAGGGGGTAGACTCCTTTAATATTTTGGCACTGACCTTTACCAATAAGGCGGCGCGGGAGATGAAGAACCGTATCGGTACGATTGTGGGTAACAGCGAGGCAAAGAACCTGTGGATGGGAACTTTTCACTCGGTTTTTGCCAAGATTTTGCGTATTGAGGGCCATCATTTGGGATTTCCGCCCAACTTTACCATTTATGATACTCAGGATTCACAAAGGCTTATTTCGGCGATTATCAAAGAAATGGGGCTTGATAAGGATATCTATAAGTACAAGCAGGTTCACAGCCGTATTTCGTCTTTTAAAAACAGCCTGATCACCGTTAAAGCTTATTTTCAGAACCCGGAATTGCAGGAAGCTGATGCGATGTCTAAAAAGCCACGAATGGGTGAGATCTACAAAGAATATGTAGACCGCTGCTTTAAAGCCGGCGCGATGGATTTTGACGACTTGCTGTTGCGTACCAATGAACTTTTGGCCCGTTTTCCAGAGGTTTTGGCTAAATATCAAAAACGCTTCCAATACATCCTGGTTGATGAGTACCAGGATACCAACCATTCTCAATACCTAATTGTTAAGGCATTGGCAGATCGCTTTCAGAATATTTGTGTGGTGGGGGATGACTCACAGAGTATATATGCATTCCGCGGAGCGAATATTAATAACATTCTCAACTTTCAGCGGGATTATGAAGAGGTAAAAGTGTACCGCCTGGAGCAGAATTACCGTTCTACCAAAAACATTGTAGAAGCCGCAAACTCGGTTATTGAGCACAACAAGACCAAGCTGGACAAAGTCGTCTGGACGGCAAATGATGAAGGGCCAAAAATTATCGTGCACCGATCCCTCACCGATGGGGAAGAAGGTCGCTATGTGGCCAGCAGCATCTTTGAGAATAAGATGAACAACCAGCTCAAGCATAGTGATTTTGCTATTTTGTACCGGACCAATGCTCAATCCCGGGCGATGGAAGATGCCTTGCGTAAGCGCGAAATACCTTACCGTATATTTGGTGGTTTGTCTTTTTATCAGCGAAAAGAAATCAAGGACGTTTTGGCTTACCTGCGGTTGCTGGTGAACCCAAATGATGAAGAAGCTATTAAACGGGTGATTAATTATCCCGCGCGAGGGATTGGGGCAACTACCATAGATCGTCTTGTGATTGCGGCCAAACAATACGGGCGTTCAATTTTTGAGGTGATGGAGAATATTCAGCATCTGGAAATTAAAATCAACTCCAGCACCAAAAATAAGCTGAACAACTTCGTAAATATGATTCGCAGTTTTCAGATTACTGCGGAAAATGCCGATGCGTTTGTGGTTGCCGAGGAGGTTGCCCGAAAAACCGGATTGTTGCAGGAACTCAAGAAAGACGGCACGCCCGAAGGGATTGCGCGTATTGAGAATATTGAAGAATTGCTTAACGGGATGCGCGATTTTGTGGAAGGACAAAAAGAAATCGCAGATGCCACCGGAAGCCTTTCGGAATTTCTGGAAGATGTAGCCCTCGCTACCGATATGGATAAGGACATCGACGATGTGGATCGCGTGTCGCTGATGACCATTCACCTGGCTAAAGGTCTGGAGTTTCCCTATGTATATATCGTAGGTCTTGAGGAAGATTTATTCCCAAGCGGGATGAGTATGAACACCCGCAGCGAACTCGAGGAAGAACGTCGTTTATTTTACGTGGCACTTACCCGTGCAGAAAAGCAGGCGTACTTAACCTATACCGAATCGCGTTACCGCTGGGGTAAACTCATCGATGCAGAACCCAGCCGGTTTATTGAAGAAATTGACGAGAAGTTTTTAGATATACAGACTCCTCTTGATACCTATCGCTACAAACCCATGATTGACAGCGATATTTTTGGGGAACCGGATAAAAGTAAACTGAGACTCAAAAAGCCGGTTAGTGGTACGCCACCTACCGTGGGTAAACCTACCGAAGAGCAATTGCAAAAGCTGCGTAAATTAAGACCTCAGTCAACTCCAAGTATTCAGACTGATGATTTGAATGATAATCTTTCAAAAGGAATGCGTGTGGAGCACAGTCGTTTCGGGCAGGGAGAGGTCTTGAGTATTGAAGGTATAGGTCAGGATCAAAAGGCAGAAATCCGTTTTCAAACCGGGGGAATTAAAAAGTTATTATTACGCTTTGCGAAATTGAAGATTTTGGATTAGCCAAAAGCTTTGATCGAAGCTACTAATGCAACCGGGTCAATCTCTGT
>CAYNMH010000125.1:0-8414 GCA_964398145.1 uncultured Flavimarina sp.
TGCCTTATAAAAGCCGGATAATCGGTAACATATTCCAATTCTTTTGTAAATCCTGAGGTAATGGCATTACCCTTTTCATTAATGTAATACCTCCGGATTAGGCCTTCGCATACAAAGCACATATGCGTTTGAACTTTTCCGGATTTCAAAAAATAGGTGCCTTTATCAAAAGAGGCTATCGATAAGTGCTTTTTGATGAATTCCTGTTCTTCCCGGGTAGCATAGTGTAAATGCTTGAGATAGCTATCAAAGTATTCGTTTCGTGTTTCCGCCATTTTAATCTGTTGCCGGGAGGATGGGCCAGATTTTCGATGAAATGTATCCTTACAGTCCTGCACTAAGTAACAGCGCTGCGAAAAGCATTAGTGTTTAGATGTTGATGTCCCCGCCCCGGGCCTGTTTTATTTTACGGAAAGGTAATGGATTCATACAGAGACTGCAAGCCAGGCTACTTAAAACCAAAATGGTGAAGGGATTGAAAAATCCATTCTAAAACTACCTAAACCTACAGAAGGTTGACCGACAGAGAACCGGTTCAGTCAATCCCGACGGTTCGGGATGTTCATGCAAGACTCCAGTTATGCACCGTGGCCTTACCGCTCACGGCCGCCTACTCGATTGTGCAACGTATTTTTTCTATATATCTAAAATGCCGAAAGCTTCTGTATGAGGTACATCAATTGAGATAATGGAAAATTTTGGAGTCACTCCTCTTTTCAATAATGCAAGAGTGTTTTTAGATCTTACATCTGATGTTACAAAGTGAGATATTGTTTTATCTAGGTCAGCTTGGGCAAATAATTTTGAATCATTGGGAATAAGAGCCCTAGGGCTTAATTTTTCAGTTTCAATTTTATTTTCACTGAAAATGATCTTGGCAAATTCGCCAGTTTTTTCTCCTTCTTTTAGGTTGAATGGAATAATTTGGAGATTTTTTAAAGGCAAATCTTCTAATTTACCCAAGACGCAATATTCCGCGACTGAAATTGTTGAAATTTTTAAGGTCACATCGTTTTCTAGAAAATATTTATAGTAACCTATTGCATTGTTATGAAGAGAATCTTCGTCATTTAGTAATCTAATAAAAAAACTAGTATCAAGTAGAACGCTATGCTTCATAACCTCCTCGCATATTTAATAACCAATCATCTGCATTTATTCCTTTCCAATTATTCTTTGCTTTATTAATTAATGTTTTCAGATAATCGTTATCAAATTTTGGATTGTAGTCTATTAATTCTAGTAATTTCAAAGATTTTGTATCTATCTCTCCAGTTTCAATATTCTGTTTTCCAGATGCTCTTACACCAAACTTTTTATATAAAAGGTTTTCTTCTCTTTCTTTTAAAAATTCTTCTCCAGTTTCTATTGATAAGTAACCATAATCTTTTGTATCTAGATGTATGTTAGCCTTGCTTTTTCCTCCAGCATCTTTTAGTTCTCCATAGAAATAAAATTCTGCATCTGACCAAATATTTTCTGTTCTGAAGAATTTTGTATTTGGATTAATCTTTAGCTCATAGTCCTTTTCTAAGGAAGTCTTAATTTGAAACTCATAATTCTTCTGACGAGACATTATTTGAATGTCCTCTAAGGCCCTTGCAGTTTTTAATTCTAGAAAATCAATATTGTTTTGCGCTTGAACTTGAGAAAGTAAAGCACTAAATCCTATAACTGCTTGAATGGAAGTTTTAAAAATGTGACGAACCGATCCTTTTTCTATTTCGTAGCTGATAATAGGTCTATCCTTTTTATTATTTGGATACAACAAATCCTCCACATTCTGCAAAATGGATGCAATCTGCTTAATATCGTAGTTTTCTGGACTTAATTCAAGATTTCCAGACTTTCCTACAACTCTAATTTCTATGTTACCAATTTTTTCCACAAATTAAAAATACAATTATTTTAAATTGAACTTGAGTTTTCGTTAAATATGTTGCATCTCGTTATACCACCGCTTAAAATCGTACAATTCCCTCAAAATTAACGGGATATCAACACATTAGCAGCGTTTATAAAAGTAACATTTTATTTGAAAAGTTAATTACGGAATTCCTTATTCCCCTAAAAATAGAGCCATTCCAGGATATGGAAAACCTGGGCCAATCTGCCTCTCTTCCCGGATAAAGCGGGGTGCGTTGCCGAAGAAATGGCATGATCGTTTGGATGAAGATTTTGCGAATGCCGTTTTAAAATCTACTTAAATAGTTAAGAACGACTGAATGATACTTTGAATACTTGCTGAAACAGCCGAGGTGTCACTCCTGGCATTCATATAGGCTTTCAGGCTTTCCAGATCTTCGTTGTTTTGAATTACACTAAAACCGGTCTTGTATGTTTTAAATAGGGGTTCGGCGGGCTTATCAAAAATTACGATCAGGTCTTTATGCCGGGGGTCCTTTTTAATCTTTTGAAACAACGGCGTTATAATATCCTTTTCTCCTTCTAAAACCTGAAAAAAACTTCCTTCATTATAAAGAAGAATACCTGTGATTTGACGTTGTTCATTATCGTTTCTACTGCTTTTGAATAAATCACGAATATCTTCCTTATTGAACGAAACATTCTGATTACTTACATAACACAAGGTATATAACACACTACAAGTCTTTACACTATCTAATTTATTTTAAATAGTTTACCAGGACGAAATTATGCAAAACAATAAACTTAATTACAAATTGTGAACTAATTAACAGATAATCAGTATTGTGAATTTATTCTAAGCTGATTATAATTTTGAATTAAGCCGGAAGCGGAACATGTGGACAAACGCCTTAAAACCGGGATTTCCGGTTTATGCTAAAAGCTGTAGTATTGCACTGCTTCCGCTTACAGAAGAGGCTTTATAGCGCATGGTAGTTCTACTCTAAAACAAAAAGCCTTCCCATTTACGGGAAGGCTTTGACTTACTTACAGCATAAACAATCTAAACCAACATGGTATTAAAACCCAAAACAGCTCCTTTATAAAAACCCGCTGTAGTCAGCGCTCCGGCTCTCCATCGCAATCACTTGCTAAGAGAAGGCCCAACTTAACTCCCAGAGAAGCAAAAAACGATTTAAGCCGGGGCTTATCTCCTGACCCTGCAGCGGGATTTTTCTATATCTATTTATCCTCATCACTTTTCAGTGATTAGTTCTACTCTAAACCGAACAGGCGGGTTTGCTTTTTGGCCCTGACGCTTAAAATACACCTGTCTGTTTTCAAACTTCCTCTACTACAAGGAGTCGCATATTTTAAACGCGGGCATACATTCCCGTTATTGTACATTCAAACCTAAAGCCTTAGGAGGCATTTTTAAAACAACCGGCTTAATTAGACAAAGTTTGTGAAGTAATCTGCTTATTTTGGGAAGTAACGCTTTTCAGGCTTGCGTTACCATTGACCCGTTTAATTTTTCTTATTTTAGTCCTTCTTTTTACTACCTAAACAGCAACTTTTGAAGGGTATTCTTATCACGCTTTTTTTGTTTGGCATAGGCCTTAAGGCTTCTTTTTCCCAAAACGAAGAACAGAAAATCCGTTCGCTATTCCCTATTGAAAACCGACAGGAATTTGAAGCCCTGCGGAGTCACTTTTACAACATCTATACGTCCCGGAAACGGGAAACCACCTGGGGAGCCTCTTTTTTAGTAACCTTAAACAGTGCGGAAAGGTGGGTGAATCGCTATGGCAATGCCACCGATAAACTTTTAATGGATTATTTCTTTTTGATGTATGATGACAATCAGTTAAATAACGATCTGGTCATCAGGCGCGGAGAGGCATTGGTTTCTAACCCCGAATTTCTAAATCTCCCCGAAAGTATTTTTGCCCTGTTTGCGCTCAATTCCAGTTATGACAGAAAGGGGTATTACATTCAGCAAATTAACATCATCAATAAGCTTATTGAACAAAACCAACGCTTTGATAATATTGGCAGGCCCAACACCTATGCGTATTACAATGAGCTGGCTTTGGTTTATTATAATCTGAATCAGTTTGAATTGGCCCGGGTTAATTTTAAAAAACAGGCGGCTCTTTTCCGCAAAGCAGATGATTATTTTCGAACCAGCAGCATGCTCAACAATATCGGCCTTACTTTTATAAAAGAGGAACAACCCGATAGCGCTTTAGCCTATTACAAAAAAGCGATGGATATTCTGGAGAATGACATTCTTAAAGATGACTATTACTCAGACTCCTATATGGCGCATTTTAAAAATGTGGTGCGGTCTAATATGTTCAAAATTGATCTGGACACTGGCAACTTTGACAACATTGAACATGCTTTTAAAGAGGAACTTGCTTCCAGTAAAGCCATCAAAGAGCCCAGAACAACCGCCCAGGTTTACCATTATCTCGCCGATTTGTACTATCGAAACGGCAAGTATGATACCGCAGAAAAATATAACGACAGCACCCTTGCCTTCAGAAAACAGTTTCCGGATCCTAAAAACAGGAAAGAAGCATACCTCCTGCGGGCCAAACTCGCACTGGCTCAAAATGAAAATACCACAGCCCTCAAGTATTTTGATCTTTCCTTCTCGTTGATGGATTCGCTCTACAGCGAGAATGAAGCCAAAAACTATTCAGAAGCGACCGCCAAATATAATTTTGTACAGACCGAACAGGCTTTAGAACAAAATAAGAAACAACTGCAACAAATAGAGAAAGCCAGTGTAGTGCAGCGTATATTTTTGGGGGTTGTCATCTCCTTAGGTCTTGTCATTGGCGGAATGCTGATACGGGTTAAGAAGTCGAATAAACTTATTGCAAACCAAAAGAATGCCTTAGAAAAAGGCTTAACCGAAAAAGAAATTATGCTCGATGAGATACACCATCGAACCAAAAACAACCTGCAGGTCGTTTCGGGTATTCTGGAGTTGCAAAGAGGAAAAATTGACTCGGAAGAATATGCCCGGCTTTTTGATCAATCGCAGGATTATCTGCGAAGCATGGCGATGATTCACGAACTGCTGTACGATCAGGAAGTCATCTCATCCCTGGACATGCAGGACTACCTGACCAAACTCTGTAATTTATTAATTGAATATTACCCCGATCTGAATGTCAACTATCGGGTTAATGCCAGTACCCTACCGCTCAATTTTAATAAGGCAACGCCCCTGGCGCTGATCTGCTGTGAGCTAATTACCAATTCACTCAAACACGCTTTTAAGAACGAAGGAACCATAAACATTGAACTTTCAAAACATGAAGAGGGCTATCTGCTGGACTATCGCGATAATGGGAAGGGGTTTGAACACGTTAATAATGCCACCTATTACAATACGGGTCTTAATTTAATTGGAATGTTAGCCGAGGATCTGGATGGGACGGTAACATTCAAAACAAACGAGGGTTTTCAATGTAGTTTATATTTCAAAGACTGATATGGATAATCAAACCTTTTATGTGGTTGAAGATATGGGGGTTACACGGGCAGCGATTGTTTCGGTCTTAAGACGCGCCGGTTTTACCTGGGTGGGTAGTTCGGCATCTGCTGAAAAAGCCTGGATTGAGCTTCGTGAAAAAGAGGTTTCTGTGGTGATGATAGATGTAAGTTTAAAAGGTACCAAAAATGGCATTTGGCTGGCTAAAAAAATAAAAGCCCATCTCCATTGTGCCATTATTTTTCTTACCGCGTATGGCAGTGATGCCCTCTTGCAACAAATCTATGACACCGAGCCCGATGGCTATATCATGAAACCCTTTAACAACCCTACCTTAATATCTGCAGTAACGATGGCCTGCCGCAAGCTTCATAAAAAGCAGAAAGAGCCTTTACCGGTTCAGGAAGACGCTGTCGTTATCAAGTCCAGAAAAAGTATGGTGAAAATAAACAAAGCCGGGGTCGTCTACTTGAAATCGGAAGGAAATTATGTGCACGTGTGTACTACAGACGCCATGTATGAGGTACGCGGCAAACTGAATGAAATACTGGACGCTTTAGAGAGTGAACGTATTTTTCGGGTCCATCGCCGGTATGCTGTAAATTCGGAACACGTTAAGGCCATTGATAACCACAGCATCTATACGTTGACCGGTGAAGAATTGCCCTTTTCTAAATCTTTTCAATACGATGAGCTTATTTCTCTTTTGAAGCAGCATGAAAGCTGAAAAGTAAAATTTCCGGCTAATACTATTTTCAACACAAAATAATTCCTCTGAAAGAAGTGCTTTTTAGTATTTCCCAAATTGTAGAAATGAGGCTCGAGGACTATACATGAATCTGGGTTAAGCCCACTAATGTCCGTTTATCTCTTTGGTACGAATAAAAAAATCCTGAATGTCAGGCATTCAGGATTCTCTAAAAAGTAAGCTTTTACTTAGTTTTTATATTGGGCAACAGGCCAGGTATCGTTAGAGAAATTGACATCCGGCAACATTTTATCAGGGTCGAGTTCTACCCTTTCAATTTGTTTATCTCCTTCTAAAAGGTAATTCCAGTCATTGCCGCGTTGCCATATTTCAACCGGCAGTTCAATAAGCTTCGTGGTATTATCTGCAAAAGTTACTTTCATTTTAACCGGCATTGGGATATCTCCATTGTTAGAAAGACTTATAACATAATTACCCTGATACGGACGCACGCTAGTTATGGCCAAATCAATGTTTCCGGTGCCGTAAAACCAGCCTTTAAAGAACCATGCCAGATTTTCACCTCCCACATTTTCCATATGATTGAAGAAATCCCGGGGTTGCGGGTGTTTATACGCCCAGGTTTTGATATAGGATTTAAAGGCATTATCAAAGCGTTCCGGTCCCAGAATATACTCCCGCAACATAAATAAGCCCTGAGCGGGTTTCGCGTATGCGATCATCCCCAAATTTCTAAGGTTGGTCACATCTGGATAGGTGTCAATACCTTCGCGGTTGGGATTGGTAAACCAACCGATGGAATTGCGGGTTTGGTTCAGGTTTGACGGGTATTCTCCATTGTTAAATTGTAACGTGCTGTAGTGATTGATAAAGGTATTAAAGCCTTCATCCATCCAGGCATAACGGCGTTCATTAGTACCTACAATCATGGGAAACCAGTTGTGCCCAAATTCGTGATCGGTTACTCCCCAAAGACCGGCCCCCGTAGATTTCCAGCTGCAAAAATTTAACCCGGGATATTCCATTCCTCCAATATTTGCTGCGACGTTTACAGCAACAGGATAGGGATATTCATACCACATTTTGGAATAGTTCTCAATGGAATGCTTGGAATATTCAGTAGAACGGGACCAGGCTTCCTGACCAGCACTTTCTACAGGATAAGCCGATTGTGCCAGCGCCTTTTTTCCGCTGGGCAAATCGATTCGCGCAGCATCCCAGATAAAAGCGTTGGAAGAAGCAAAGGCCACATCGCGGGTGTTTTCCATCTTGAAATGCCATGTGAGGGTGCCACTTTGCTTCGCACGAAGCGACATGTCATTAAGCTCATCTGCATTGAGCAACATGACGGTTTCCTCACTGTTTGCAGCCTTTTCCATACGCTCACGCAGCGTAGGAGCAAGAACTTCCCGCTCATTCTGCAGCTTACCCGAGGCCACTACAATATGATTATAGGGAGCGGTGATTTTAAAATCATAATCGCCATAATCCAGATAGAATTCTCCGGCTCCTAAATAAGGCTCTATATTCCATCCTTCAATATCGTCTAGCACGGCTGCCCGCGGAAACCATTGTGCCAGAGCATAAATGGTTCCGTTTTTAGTTTCCAAACGCCCCATCCGATCCATTCCTTTTACAGGAATTTTATAGGTGAAATTCATAGAAACGGTTGCCTTTCCTCCGTCAGCAGGAATAGGTTCATTAAAGAAAACCTGCATACGGGTATCGGTAATCAGGTGCCTGGATGAAGTACTTCGTTTTACTTTAGCTTCCAGATTGGTTATGGTATAACCCCCGTCTACATCACCATTATAGCGGTTACCGGAAATGGGTGTGGTGAGCGTACCCCGGGAATCTGCGGTAAACCGGTTTTGCTCCAGGTGCATCCAGATAAAATCTAGGCTTTGCGGACTGTTATTGGTATAGGTTAAAGTTACCGTACCGGTGATGGTATGTGCCTGGTCATCCAGTGTTGCCTCAATGACATAGTCGGTTTCGTTTTGCCAGTACTTTTCGCCGGGCTTTCCGGTAGCGGTACGGAATTCATTTCCATTGTGGTCCAGAAATTCATTAAAAAGCTGCTGATTGGTCTGCGTTTCCTGTGCTTTCGATGCGATTACACCGCCTAATAGCAGTGCTGCAAAAGCAAATCTTTTGTTTAATAGGTTCATTGACATAAGTGTTTTACTCCAATTGAGTTTTATGGTCTGACTAGCCCCAGACCTATTAGTTTAATACAAACGAAGCCTTAGAATAAAGCCGTTTGTGATGATGGCCTAAAAGTAAAGATTCCCCCTGTTTAAAAAAAATAAAGGGGATGGGTGA
>CAYNMH010000126.1:0-8062 GCA_964398145.1 uncultured Flavimarina sp.
AACCTGTGTAACCCGTGTTACGTACACTTCCTGTAAGATTTAAGTTCTTTGACCAGCTTAAATAAACGCTTGAAAAAGAAAAACTAAAAGTTCCCCTAAAATGAATTGGATTTACGATCCGTGGCCGTGGTATGTTTCAGGCCCGCTTATTGCCCTAACCATGTTTATACTGCTTTTTGCCGGAAAACAATTTGGAATGTCTTCAAACCTCAGAACCCTGTGTTCGGTATCTGGTGGTAATAAAGTTGCCGATTTTTTCAAATTTGACTGGAAAAAAGAACGCTGGAATTTATTGGTAATGCTGGGCGCAGCCCTGGGAGGCTTTCTGGCTTCTCAATATCTTTCTGATAATACGGTTAAAATTGATGCGCAGGTGGCTCAGAAATTAGAAACTTATGGTATAGATTCGGCCAATCAAGCCTATCTCCCCACTGAACTATTTAGCCTGGATGCACTTTCTAAACCGGCAACCCTTTTTGCTTTGGTTATTGGTGGCTTCTTTGTAGGCTTCGGGGCCCGTTATGCCGGGGGCTGTACATCCGGTCACGCCATATCTGGGATCAGCAACCTCCAGGTGCCTTCTATGATTGCCGCTGCGGGCTTTTTTGCAGGAGGTTTGATAATGGTACATTTTATTTTTCCCTTAATATTTTAGACGATGAAATCTATAGTTTACCTGATCATAGGTGTGTTTTTCGGTATTATCATGTATAAATCTGAAGCTGCTTCGTGGTTTCGCATTTATGAGATGTTTGAATTTGGCTCTTTCCATATGTATGGCATTATACTTTCAGCAGTTGCTGTGGGTGTGGTGGGCGTTCAGCTCATTAAAGGTTTCGACCTCAAAGCCGTAGGTGGCCGGGAAGTACATTTAAAACCCAAGAATAAAACCTTCTACCGGTATGCGATAGGCGGCGTCTTATTTGGGCTGGGCTGGGCATTGGCAGGTGCCTGCCCGGGTCCTATGTACGTGCTTGCCGGCTCCGGGTATATATCTATTCTAATCGTGATACTTGGTGCTCTGGCAGGAACATTCCTGTATGGTTTAATTAAACATAAACTTCCACATTGATATAATTAGTGTAAGGTCCCTAAACCCTTTCTGCTTATTTGATGTTGATAAAGCCTCCTTCTGGGAGGCTTTTTAATGCCGTAAGTTTCCTATTTTTACCGCAAAGAATCGATAATGCTTATAATGGGAATTGCCGGGGGGACCGGCAGCGGTAAAACAACCGTCGTAAATCAAATCGTGCAGGAATTACCCGAGGGTGAGGTAACGGTAATCTCTCAGGATTCCTACTACAGGGATAACTCCCATCTGGACTATGATGAGCGGGTCAAAATCAATTTTGACCATCCCAAGTCTATCGATTTTGAACTCCTCTGCCAGCATCTCAATAAGCTTAGGGCCGGTGAAACTATTGAGCAACCGGTTTACTCGTTTGTAAAACATAATCGTACCAGTGATAAAGTCATTACGCATCCGCGAAAGGTCGTTATCGTTGAAGGTATTTTGATTCTCACTCACCCTGAGATTCGTGATCTTTTTGATGTTAAAATATATGTACACGCCGACTCAGACGAGCGTCTCATTCGCCGTTTGAAACGGGATATTGCAGAGCGTGGCCGCGACCTGGATGAAGTGCTCACACGCTATCAAACCACGTTAAAACCTATGCATCAACAATTTATTGAACCTACTAAGGAGTATGCAGATATTATCATACCTTATAACCGTTACAATACGGTAGCTATAGATATTGTGCGCAGTATTATTAACGAACGACTGGTTTAAAGAATAGAAATGTCACGGCTCAAAAAACTCAGACAACAAAAGTGGTTTCGCATCTTAGGCAATAAGTATGCACTTATCGCTTTGATTTTTCTGGTCTGGATGTTCTTTTTTGACACCAACTCCTGGTTTATACATCAGGAGTTGAATGATGAAATCGACAAGCTCGAGGGCAACCGGGCGTATTTTAAAGAACAAATTCAAGAAGACCGAAGCCAGATTGAAAAGCTAAAGGACAGTGATGAGCTGGTGCGCTTTGCCCGCGAAGAATATTATATGAAAAAAGACGGGGAAGAGATTTTTATTATCGAATACGAAGACAGTCTTAAACTGAAAGAACATGAGTGATCACTCACCCAAAAATAGATCAGCTACAAAAAAAACAGCTCTGGATGAAGCATTTGAAGCTTCAAAAGCAGAAGCAACTTCCGGTGACGGAATTTTTGTAGCTTTTGAAGCTGTAAGTGAAAAAGCATTCAAACAGCAGATACAACACGATTTAAAGGGTGCAGATTACAACGAGACTCTTGTTTGGTCAAGTCCCGAGGGCATTCATATCAAACCTTTTTACCACCGGGAAACTACTGAAGTAACCGCTATTCCCGGTCAACCGCAAAGCTGGAATATTGCAGAAGAAATTTATATTTTAGATGAAAAACAGGCGGGTAAAACCGCTAATCAGGCGTTAGAAAATGGGGCTGAAAGTCTAATTTTTAAAGTCGAAAAGCCTTTCGAAATTCAACAGTTGTTAAATAAGCTTATCAAAACTCCTCAGCGCATCTATTTTAACCTGAATTTTTTTGAGCCTGATTTTTTGCTTTCGCTTTGCGAAAAAATCCAAGCTCAACCTATTCAAACTCATCTCAATCTGGATCCGGTTGGGCATCTCGCTTTTTCAGGAAATTGGTTTCAGGATCAAAAAAGTGATTTCCAAACGCTCAAAAGCCTTTTTTTTAACTCCGGGCACGATAACGTTATAGGTGTTGATACCACAGGCTACCACAATGCCGGAGCCAACAGCATTCAACAACTGGCGTATGCTTTGGCACACGCACATGAATACCTGAATCATTTTGGGGAAAATTTGAAGAATCAAACCTTAACATTTAAAGTCGCCTGCGGATCAAACTATTTTTTTGAAATCGCTAAAATTCGTGCTCTGCGCCTGCTTTATGCAAGTCTGGCATCAGAATACAATCTGCCGGAAACCTGCCACATCCTTGCAAATCCTGCTTTGCGCAACAAAACCCTTTACGATTACAATACCAATTTACTGCGTACCACCACCGAAAGCATGAGTGCCGTACTGGGGGGTGCAGACAGCATTAGTAGTCTGCCATACGATACTATCTATCATAAGTCCAATGAATTTGGGCGTCGCATTGCACGCAACCAACTCCTGATTTTGAAACATGAAAGTTATTTTGATCTGGTAGCTAATCCTGCTGAAGGAACTTATTATATCGAATCTCTTACCCGGCAATTTGCACAGCAGGCTTTGGCTTTTTTCAAGGAAATTGAAGCCGGTGGTGGTTTGTTAACGCAACTCATAGAGGGTAAAATTCAAAAGAAAATCAAGGAAGCCGCAGCAAAGGAGCAGGAACAATTTGATGCGGGCGAAAAAATTCTGGTAGGGACAAACAAATACCAAAATCCCGAAGATCGGATGAAAAATGAGCTGGAATTGTATCCATTCGTCAAGATCAAACCGCGTAAAACCTTAATAGAGCCTGTAATCGCTAAAAGACTTGCTGAAGAACTCGAGCAAAAGAGGCTTAAAGATGAGTAGATTATTAGGTCAAATTCAAAACACTAAACATGCGTAGAAACCTGCAACATCTTAAACTCAAAGCATTTCAAGAGAATAGCGTTTCGAGCGATTCTGAGCTTAGCGCCGAAGAAATTGCGGTTAAGAAACACTATACTCCTCAGGATATCGATCATTTGGGTCATCTGGATTTTGCAGCCGGGATTCCGCCCTACTTGCGCGGTCCCTATAGCACGATGTATGTGAGCAGACCCTGGACGATTCGCCAGTATGCCGGTTTTTCAACGGCCGAAGAAAGCAATGCTTTTTACCGTCGTAATTTAAAGGCAGGGCAAAAAGGACTTTCAGTGGCTTTTGATTTGGCCACGCATCGCGGTTATGACAGCGATCACGAACGTGTGGAAGGCGATGTAGGCAAGGCTGGTGTCGCCATTGACAGCGTTGAGGATATGAAAATTCTGTTTGATCAGATTCCGCTAGACCAGATGAGCGTTTCGATGACGATGAACGGAGCTGTACTTCCTGTAATGGCTTTTTATATTGTTGCAGCTGAAGAGCAGGGCGTAAAACCCGAACAATTGCAAGGCACTATTCAGAATGATATTTTAAAGGAATTTATGGTTAGGAATACCTACATCTACCCTCCTGCCCCTTCTATGCGTATCATTTCAGACATTTTTGAGTATACGGCTAAACAGATGCCGAAGTTTAATTCGATTTCCATCTCAGGCTATCATATGCAGGAAGCTGGTGCGACCTGTGATATTGAACTTGCCTATACCCTGGCAGACGGACTCGAATATTTACGTACCGGTATTGCCGCCGGAATGCATGTAGATGATTTTGCTCCACGACTTTCATTCTTTTGGGCAATTGGCCTGAACCATTTTATGGAAATTGCCAAAATGCGCGCGGCTCGTATGCTTTGGGCAAAAATTGTACAGCAATTCAACCCTAGGAACAAGAAATCCCTTTCCCTGCGTACGCATTGCCAGACCAGCGGCTGGAGCCTCACCGAGCAGGATCCGTTTAACAATGTGGCGCGTACCACTATTGAAGCAGCGGCGGCGGCCTTTGGAGGAACCCAAAGCTTACACACCAATGCCCTGGATGAAGCTATCGCCCTGCCTACCGACTTTTCGGCGCGTATAGCCCGCAATACTCAGATTTATCTACAAAAAGAAACTGAAATTACCCGAACGGTAGACCCCTGGGCGGGGAGTTACTATGTAGAAAATCTCACACACGAAATCGCAGAAAAAGCCTGGGCTCATATTCAGGAAATTGAAGATCTGGGTGGGATGACTAAAGCCATTGAAAAGGGAATTCCCAAATTGCGAATTGAGGAAGCTGCGGCCCGCAAACAGGCACGTATAGACAGTGGTCAGGACATTATTGTGGGCGTAAACAAATACCGCCTGGACAACGAAGATGACCTTATTACCCTTGAGGTTGACAACGATGCCGTACGTAAATCGCAAATTGAACGTCTCAATGTCTTAAAAGCAACCCGAAACGCTGAAGCCGTTAAAAAAGCCCTGACTGATTTAACAACCTGTGCCCAAACCGGCGAAGGGAATTTACTAACTTTAGCCGTAGAGGCTGCCCGAAAACGGGCGACTTTAGGAGAGATATCTTCAGCTTTAGAGCAGGTTTTTGGCAGGCATAAAGCACAAACCAAATCCTTTAGCGGCGTGTATAGTAAAGAAATTAAAACGGATCCCGCTTTCACGAAAGCACAGGAACTGGCAGACCGTTTCGCAGAGCTGGAAGGTCGTCGTCCCCGTATTATGATTGCCAAAATGGGCCAGGACGGGCACGACCGAGGGGCTAAAGTAGTCGCAACCGGTTATGCTGATGTGGGTTTTGACGTTGATATCGGCCCTTTATTTCAGACTCCAAAAGAAGTTGCCCGCCAGGCAGTTGAAAATGACGTGCACGTTCTGGGCGTTTCCTCCCTCGCAGCAGGTCATAAAACCCTAGTTCCCCAGGTGATTGAAGAACTTAAAAAACTGGATCGCGAAGATATTATGGTGATCGTGGGTGGTGTGATACCGCGTAAGGATTATCAGTTTCTGTTTGACGCGGGTGCTGTGGCGGTTTTTGGTCCGGGATCAAAGATCAGCGAGGCGGCGATTTCAATTTTAGAGATTTTGTTGCAGACGTTTGAATAAGTTTTTCCGTTAATTTTTTTAGATACACGTATTTTGTTTTGAAATTGTATGATGCTAAAAATGAATTGACTAATTTTCCTTTTTAACAAATTCGTCAATCATGAAAATCAACAATTACATACTAACATTTCTGTTCTTTTTTCTGGCTTTAAGCCTGTGTAACTCTCAAACTGCAGTTCAGGTTATCGATAACCCGGCGTATGAAGTCACCACTAGTGGTATCACCTATATAAGCCGAATAGAAAGAACTCCTGAAGAAACCCGAATTACCATTCATTCTAAATTTGTTCCCGGTTGGTGGGTCAATTTTACCAAAGACACGTATCTGCGGGATGTAGCTACCGATAAAAAGTACACGATCAAGGAAGTGATAGGTGCCGAATTTGATGAAAAACTCTGGACACCAGATTCCGGCGAACAATTCACTGAACTCATTTTTGAACCGCTTCCCCGTTCCACACAAAAAATCGATTATATAAATGAAGCAAATACGATATTCGGTGTTTCACTAACGGATAGCGCTTCTGAAACTACAAACGAAATACCTGTAGAGGTGATGACTTGGCTTGAAGAAGAGTTAGCCAAATCTAATCCGGCATTAGAAAGTTTTGATCCTGACACCTTTTTCAGTCGAAAAATGGGACGGGTTGTGGGTTATATCAAAGGTTATGATCCCAGACTTGGTTTTGAAACCGGAATGATCTACATCGGGAATGAGCTTACCCGAGAAGAATATCCCACAGTAATAGAAATTGCTCCTGATGGACGGTTTGATGTGGAAGTACCTTTAGTTCAACCTGTAGAAACGTATATGGTGATTAATAAAGAAGGTTTTACCTTTTATCTGGAACCCGGTACTACTCTGGGCCTTGTTCTGGATTGGGAAGAGTTTTTACTCGCAGATCGTTATCGTGACCGTCGTTACGAATTGGAAAACATAGAATTCTATGGTCCGCTAGCTCAGATAAATGAAGAATTAAGTCAATTTGATCTAAACAGGGCGAAGTACAATAATAGAAAGGAATATGAAGAATATTTAAAAATGACAACTACCATTGAGCCGTTGGTATTTAAGGATTCATTACTAGCCATTTACGAAAATAATAGGAATAGATTGAACCAGTATATACTGGAAAAAAATATTTCAACCAAGGCACAGGAGCTCCTTCAGGCTGATGTTAAAATGATTACGAGTACAAATTTGCTAGATTTTGTCGAGGATAGGGCTTTTGAAAAAAGAAAAGATTCAACCCTTTTAGTTTCAAATATCGAAATTCCAGACTCGTTTTATGAAGATATGGAAGATTTATTGCCGGTTAATAATCCCGCCGCTTTAGCAACTAATCAATATAAAATTTTAATAAACCGCCTGGAGTATGCAGATCCTCTTCAGGAAATAGACCGCAATTCTCAAAGGCCTAAATATCGTCAATCTGAAAAAACCTTGCAGGAGTACTTTGAAGAAGAAGGAATTCTTTTGGAAGATAAATTTAAAGAACTTTTAAAACCAATAACTGAAGATGAAGCTTCAAAACTAGACTCATTGCAGCGCAGGCAGCTATCTGATGAGTTTAATGAAAAATACTTTGTGGAGTTACAGAATTTTAGTAAAAAATACACAGAGCCCCTCCCAAAAGATAAAGCCCCAATTGAACTGGAAAAATGGAAGCAAAAAGACAGCTTGCTTATAAATTATTTTGGTATTGAAAAGGGTCTGGCAAGTGATATTATTAAAGTACGAAGTTTAAAATTTTGGTTCGATTTCTGGGGAAAAGAAACTTCAGAGCTGGTCTGGACGAACCTTAGAAAAGACATAGGTCACCCATTTTTAAGGGCTGAAGGACAGCGTATTTATGACCAGATCTATCCTCAAGTGTCCGATAACGAAAAGCTTGTTGATGGAGATCTACCTGCATCCGAAGTCTTTAAAGAAAATACCCTTGTTCTTCCTGAAGGTATGGGTACCACGGCCTTTCGTAAGATTACAGACTCATTTAAAGGGAAAATCCTGTTTGTTGATTTTTGGGCTACTTCTTGCGGTCCCTGCGTGGCCACCATTAAACATATGAAAGAAACCCGTGAAAAATATAAAGATAATCCTGATTTTGAATTTGTTTTTATCACCGATGAATCCCAATCCCCTCAGAAAACCTATGATAAATTTATCGCTGATCAGGAGCTGGAACATGTGTATCGGGTAGATCAGAGCACGTATCACCGTTTCAGGGATTTATTCAGTTTTAATGGGATTCCTCAATACATTGTTTTAGACAAAGCCGGCAATGTGGTTGATGCTGATTTTCAGATGTATGCGTTTGATTGGGAGTT
>CAYNMH010000127.1:0-8015 GCA_964398145.1 uncultured Flavimarina sp.
AAGGGAGGTTTGGAGGGATGTTAAATCAGGTTCAAGATTCCAAATTTAAATCAATATTTAGGTTTTCAAAATCTGCTTAGGGATACCGGGTTATGTTAAATTTTATCGGTAGTACGAAACAGGTAGGGAAGGATTGTGGTTTTTTCTGCGGAGGTTTGTGGTGTTCTTATAGATTAAAGCCTATTATGAAAACCAAACGCCTGTGTGTATTTCCCAAAGATGTGCAGTGTATCACCGGAAAGAGTGAGCGCTATGGGCGGCAATTGCTGGCGGATATCAAGGTGTTTTTACGCAAGGAGCCTCATCAGTTTGTTACGGTGTATGAATTTGCAACCTATTGCGGGCTTAATGCGGAGGATTTGTTTGCGTATTTGGATTAGAGGTGGCGTTACTAAAACTTAAAAGTCTAAAACCAAGAGCGCGCGATACAATCGCGCTGGAACCGATGAATTTGCTTAAGTTCTATAGTTAACTTAGCCCATCTATTTTTTTAAATAGGCCTATTATTTAATCTTTAAACAAAAAAAATGACCATTTTTGTTTTTCAAGAACACCATTTCTAATGAAATTTTTTAAACTAAAATTTATTGGGCTACTAATTTTATCTATACTAGTTAGCTCCTGCGGTAGTGATGACGATGCTATTCCTCAACAAGAAATTTTAAATTCAGAATTTGAAGGTTTATTGGGAGGGCGTATTTTAATTAAGGGAAAAAATTTGCAACCTGGTAAACTTCAGGTTTTCTTTGATACAGAAAAGGCTTCAATCACTGCTTTTTCAAATGAGGCTATTGAGGTAATAGTACCCAGAACGATAGAACGATTTAACCCAACATTAAAAGTTGTAGATCTCATTACTAATGAGGACATTTTAAATGAAACCTTTATTCTGTATGAGCCACATATAGAAAGTTATGAAACTGATGAAATTTCATTTGAGGAAGTTTTGGTAGTACACGGAGCAAATTTTGATAATCGCAAAGACCAGATACGGGTTTTAATTAACGATGAACAAGCAACAGTTTTAAATGCTACACATAACAGATTAGAACTCCATATCCCTGAACAAATCAGGGTTTCAGCACTTGAAGTTACCATAGAGGCACAGTTACAATCCATAACGAGTTCCCTCAGTCTAAAACTTAAAGATCCTATTATAAATGAAGTAAGTAATGAAATTGCCTGGTTGGGAGGGTATTTAGATGTAACCGGCAACCATTTTAATCCTAATATTGAGTTTGGTGAAGTATATATAAATGGTGTGCCCGCGCACTATACATCCTCAACTAAGGGGTTGAAAATTCAAATTCCTCACGGACCCTATTCTGAATTTAAAATTCATAATATAACCTATAAGACTGCCGGACTAACAACATCTTTCGATTTGAATTTAGAAATTGGAAATGTAGGTATTATGGTTGATGGTTTTAAAAATTTTATAGGGAGGGAAATAATTGTTTATAAGGATAAAGCTTATGCATTTTCCTTTGAATATCTCGAAGATGAAAGCACTGTATATTATTTGAACGAGTTTTCTCCTGTCACGGAGAAGTGGACGAAAATTGATGGATTTAGTTGTTCTGGATACCTAAACAATATTGTCTTTGACAATAGCAATAGTATATACCTTTATAAAACTGTCGGTGACGAGGTAAATGAGTTAACTCGTTTAAATCTGGATACTTTTAAAGAAACTAAGATTGAAACACCTTTTGATCCTGCTCTTAGAAATATAACCCTTTTGGTTCATGGCGGAGATTTGTATGTTCTTAATGGTGAAATTCTTAAAGAGGATCGCTTAGAGCGATCCTCTTTAAGATATAAATATATTAAAGCCAGGTCTGAATGGGAAAAAATAACGACCGATTTATTTAGTGGATATGAGTGGCAAAACGGAATCATTTATCATTTTATTTACCTGAATAACGAACTGTACTTTGAGTATTTTGATAAAGAAACATTTAGACTGGATTCCAATTACCAGTTAACCCATGTAGAGGTAGACGATATGCTCTTTCTTTATAAGGGATCTATCATTTGTAAGCGAGCAAACATTGTTAATAGTAGAATGCTTTTATACACTTTGGGGGATCCCTACACAGGTGTCGAATTACAATTTGGAAGAGAAGAAAGTTCTGTTAACAGCTTTTTTTCTATAAATAATGAGATTTATTTTAACATGATAGCGCCATTTTATAATGGAAGTGTTCACAATGCAACCTTTAGGTTGAAAAAAGAAGAATTGTATGAAATTCTATAATTACCTTATAGTTTTAATATTCGCCTGTATGTTTCAGGGATGTAACCAAAATGATGATATGCCTCCAATTGAAGAGGTTGTTACAGTAAAAATCACAAATTTTGAAACCTCTTACGATGCGGTTCAAATTTCCTGGGATCTTGATCGCTTCAGTAACGATGTAATAATAGAAAACATAACTATACTTAGATCTTCTGAAGATGAAGATTCCAGTACCTGGGGACCCCAGGAATTGAAAACTGTTGCTTCCAATCAAACGTATTTTGTTGACAACGAAATACCTTATCTGAGAGATCTTACTTACTTTATACGAATCGATTATTTTGTGGAATATGATGATGGGGTTGAATATTCTTCCGTTGAGTCGGAGAAAAAAGTATATGAACGTGATATCATTAAATTTTCGACGATGCCTCGACATATAATTGCCGATATAGCTGATCAGGATAGCTATCACATAATGACTGTTGATCAAAATCTAAACTTATATCGTTATAATACCAAGACTTCAAAAATAGAGGCAAATAAAAGCTTTGATGAGGGATATGATTTTTATGATAAAATAGTACCTCATCAGAATACCCTTTTTATTGGCAAAAAGGATGGTATGCTTTACGGTTTGTCTACTACTGACTATTTGGGAGATGTGAGCTATACATTACCAGTTGCAGATGATTTAAGGTATTTTGGTTTTAATGAAGAGGAAATTTACTTTAGTGATGATAAGAATTGGAAATACTTTAATACGATTACCCAAAACTCAGGTTATGTTACTATAGATGCATCAGTTAGTTACGCCTATTCGGTGAATCTCGAACATAACAGGATGTTTATGCTTTGGTATCAGTACCCTAATTTTGGAGGTGTAATTTATGATGTTAGTACTTATAATCACCTGGAAATGATTCATAGAACTGATTTTCCAATAGATTACGGGGGGCGGCTAGACAAAGGTATTCTTCATTTTAAAAGTGATAATTCACAATTTGTAAGCACCAGTTTGGGTAGGTTTATCTCCATGGATGATTTGTCTTTGAAAATTGAATTAAAAGATATAACCGGTAAAGATTATCTTTTTTTTAATTATAAAGAGGGTAAACTTTATGCAGCGGTTCAGGGTGAACGAAAAATTCACGTTTTTGATGATACTACGTATCAACTTTTAGATACTATCGACACAAAGCTTTTTCCCTTTTATCCACTAGGAAGTACCGATGGGAAGCAACAACTATTAGGGAGCTATCAGAAAATTTTATATTCGGGCTATACGGATGGTTTCCGTTATTCTGGTAACGCAAAGAATTTTGCTATTGAGATTTTTTAAAGAATAACTATTATTTGTTTAACCTATAAATAAACATGTCTACACCAGTCGAATTATTAGGTAAGTCAAAGTCTCCATCTGAACCGAAAGTAGTTCCAGAAATATAATAATAGTTTTGAGTTTCTTTTATTTCGAAAAAGAGCTCACCTTGGTCATAACTGCCAATGATTCTTTGGGATAACTGGTTTAGATCAGTATCTAAAATAGTAAATTGTGACCATTTAGTTTTGTCGTTTAATCGGGGATTTCCTCCGGCAAAAACTATATTTCCATTAGTGTTAATCATAGCAGCACTAATATTTGATGAAGCTTCAAATTTTTTATTTTTGACCTCTTTACCGGAAACAGGATCAAAAATTTTCCATTCATAATTAAGAAATCCTATATTATCTTCATAGGTGAAGGGCATCATAATAGTACCATCATTGAATACTAAGCTACTGTGTTCTGCGGGATATTTCTCTAGTGTTGGAATATTAATAGTATTTACTAGTCTGTTTTGTACAAAAACATCACATCTGAAATATTCATAATAAGATGGAAAATCACTATTAAAATTAGAGGTGCTAAATAGATATATTTTGTCCCCTTTAATGATGACTTTGGGACTTGTTGATTCTATATGTGTATCAATGGTTCTCGTAAGGAGTAACTTGCCTGTAAGGGAATATGTTTCTATGTCAATAGCTTCCTGGAAGCATCTTATACGATAGAACCCACCATCAAATTTTTGTATGTATTGAAAAGAATTTGTGGAGATCAGGTCATTACTAAGGATATTCCCATCCAAGTCTAGAACCAGGCGTCTAAACTCACCCATGTATTCGTAATAGAAATTAATTTTACTGCCAGAAGGAATTACAATACTATTATCAGGGTAAGTTTGCCATAAGAGGTCTTTGTTCCAAACAACATTCCCGTTATAATCTAATTTGCTAAATTGTAGGTAATCACTTCTACTATCGTAAAATACATAAAGTTCATTGTTGTATTCTAAAGTGTTTAATGGAAGAGACTCTGGAAATAGAACTACATATTCTCCATTATTTAATTCATTTAGATCGTCATTTGAACACGAGAAAAATATTAATTGTAGTGCTAATAAATATAAAAAGGTCTTCGACATCTTTTATTTCAATTTGAGGTACTATTAACTACGCGCAATATACAGCGTAAATAGGGGACGTTGTTGTGGAATACCGGAATCTTTATTTTTTGAACATTAATAATTTTCATCAATTCAAAAATTCCACCTCCGTAGCGGAGTTCTATAATAGATCGCCCATTGAGTATATGATTAGATATTCTTTTTGTTAAATTTTCTCGGTAGTACGAAACAGATACTGAAAGATTCCAATTTTTTCTGTGGAGGTTTGTGGTGTTCTTATAGATCAAAGCTTATTATGAAAACCAGACGCCTGTGTGTGTTTCCCAAAGATGTACAGTGTATCACCGGAATGAGTGAGCGCTATGGAAGGCAACTGTTGGCGGATATAAAGGTGTTTTTACGCAAGGAACCGCATCAGTTTGTTACAGTTTATGAGTTTGCTAACTATTGCGGGCTTAATGTGGAAGATTTGTTTGCGTATTTAGATTAGAATTTTGGTTTTCAGTACCTTAAACTCAGATGTTGGGCACGCGATACAATCGCGCGCGAAACGGGAACCTATTTAAGGTTTAAAGTAACAGGTGGGTGATGTAATCCCAAGAAACCGATAATTATGGAAATGGCACTTCTTTTCTCGGTATAAAAAAGCCTTTTATACAATTAAGATTTCTTATACATATTTGGATATGATTTTTAGATTGGATGCCAGCACCTTCGAAAATAGGACCACCTTCGGTAAAAATTCCTCTTACGCTATCAAAGGGCTTATATTCGCTAAATCCTTTCGATTTTAAATCATATTTTATTTGTTCATCAATTTTTTGATGCATATACTCAATAACCGCGCAATCCAGTTGTCTAAAAATTAAATCCTGATGTTTATCCTTCTTATTGTTTGTATTTTTGGGGATTTCTTTTCCAGCGATGGAAAGATCATCCTTCATCAACTCGTAATAAGTGGGGAGTATGCTAATAAATTCGGAATCTGTAAGATCAAGACAATAGTCCATTTGATATACAACCCCAACGACAGAGGGAGTGTGTAAAGAGCCTCTTTGTTTTTTGTCCTCAGCCCATCTCAAAGCTCTATGATAATTATTTTCCCAAACGTAAAAACCATTACCAAGCCAGTCAAAAATTTCCTGACTTTTATTTACTTTATCTGGATAAGAAACTAAACTATCTCTTACTGCTCTATCACAACCGTGAAATCCAATAGTAAGATTTGGTCTTTTGTCGTACATTATTCAGGTGCAACAGAAAAAACTTTATTTAAGTTTTTTAAATGACCCGTAAAATTTTTTTCTTTTGTAAGAATTTTGGCTGACTGAAGTGTTGCTATAACCCTAGCCTTATCCTTTTCTTCCGATTTGATACGTTTTGCCAGAGCTGCCAATAATTTTACTTGTTTTGTAGCCATTGAAAATGAAATTATAGAGTAACTAAGTTAGTAAATATCATACATTAAAGGTGTTGTAGTACAGTGTTTTTTATACGATCTAATCTATTTGCTTTTCATCATACCTCGAATTTAATAAGATAGTTCCATTACTTTTTTACCAGTAAGCCTAAACCAGGAGTTTTAAAGTATTTACCCTAATTTGAACCTATTTGAGATTTAAAGTAACAGGTGGGTGATATAATCACCCGAAGCGGGTGGTAACCGAGAATTCTTAGCTTTTTTTATAAATACGCTGTTGTCCCTTTTGATCAATTTTTAAAATCTGCTCGTCAACCTTACGCTTTAGAATTACAGATACAGCCGAGGTAGTCGTTTGTATTTGATAAACTTCGTTCAGCTCTGCAACCACATCTTTGGCGGTGCGTCCTTTGTTAAAATAATTATTTGCGACAAATCCCTCAATGCGTTGCGTGAGTCGTGTTTTTTCGGCGCGCGCGGCCGATAACTTATATCGGGGTTCCAATTTAATAGGAAAGTCGAAAGCTTTAGTAGGATGTAAATCGAGCGCCTGACAAATTGCAATGATATAAGATAAGGAACTCTCCTGACCAGCTTCTATATTTCGAATGGTTTGGGCAGAAAAACCGGTCATCTCCGAAACATCTTCCACCGACAATTCCAACGCTTCGCGTTGTTTGGTCAGGTTGGCTCCCAGTTGTACCAAGTTCGGTTTATCTTTATATCTTGACATAACTCAAATAGAGTAATCTGGATAGCAACAAAAAATATATTTAAATTACTATTTGTTGTTTATTGTATTTATTATATATTTACTTCATAATTAATGCACTGCACATCTGCTTTGATGCATGAAGCAGGTAGTGTCTGAAACTTCTATCCGGGTAGAAGTTTACGCATTAGGACCTATAGATGCTTACAACCTGTAGGTATGAGTTCCCCCTTACATCCCCTACATCATTCAGGCCAAAATGGTCTACATCCCGCTTGGGATGATGTGTTTAATTTTTTAAAGTGATTTTGCCTATGGTATACACGAGGTGATAATCTTAATTTTCTTGAGCTAGCGAAAGAATTGGTTTGGTCTAATGATGATTTTAGGTTCTATAGCGTCTTCTTTACTTTTCTTTGATTGTCCAAAGAAAAGTAACAAAAGAAAGGACACCCTCGCTTAGGAATTTTTCGCCTTAAGGGCGAAAACCGCCTTGTCAGCTCCGCGTCGCTATCGCTCCTGAATTTCGGAGCTTCATGCGGCTATTCTGAACCGAGGGAGGGCATTCGTTTAACCCTTCGGGTAAGAATGTAGCAGAGCTTTCATTTGTAGTTAGTATCAAACTCCCTTTTCCTTAGGAGAAGGGCGGGGGGAAGAGGACAACAGGAACTTCCAGCTATATTGACCAAAATGAAACTAAAGAATAGTATTCTTAGTTCCAATTGGAGACGGCCTACTTTTTACATCTGTAGTAAAACAAGCAAACGCCGCAGCGAAGGGCAGTGGAGGATGGCTTAGCGCAGCGGTTTGCCATCCGCAGGATAAGGGGTTTGCGTAGTTTTCAAGGATGTAAAAATAAGCCTTGATCTTTTGTTTCTTTTGCATCAAGGCAAAAGAAAGGAATCAAGCATAGAAGTAAGAATCTCGATTGAATAACACCACTATAATTGAACCTTAAAACAATACATAAATCATAAAAAATAAAACTTATGTATGAAGCACGTGTTTACGGGTACACGTCATAATCCGCTAATGCACCCGTGGGTTACGGGTTATTTCCCTACGAAGTAGCCTGTAGTTGGGAGGGAAATGCCGGTTTGCCTGGTGCAAACGGCCTGGGCTTATACCGGGTAGGTTTAAGCACACCGGTGAATTAGCGAAGGTTTTATAAGATGTTTTGTTTGTTTTCTT
>CAYNMH010000128.1:0-7829 GCA_964398145.1 uncultured Flavimarina sp.
AAGGCAGCGATTTTGCCTTTAATCAAGAGAGACGGCTTACCTGAAGTTGCAGAGCGTATTATTGACGAACTCAAGTGGGATTTCAATGTGGTGTATGACGAAAAAGATGCCGTAGGGCGTCGCTACCGCCGTCAGGATGCTGCTGGCACCCCATTCTGTATCACGGTAGATCACGACACGCTGGAAGACGATTCGGTGACCATTCGCGACCGCGATACGATGGAGCAGAAACGCGTGAACATATCAGAACTTGCGGGTATCTTACATCAGAAAATTGATTTTAGACACTGGTATCAGGAATAATAGTTATTTCAATTTCCATGAAAAGAGGCTGTCTTTAAAATTTGGGCAGCCTCTTTTTTATATTTTCTTCTTACCAAAGCACCTCTTAATGGGGGTTAAAACCTAAATGTCTCTATAGTGTAACCACACTGCACCACAGAAAATGTGGTTACACTTTGGACTCAGTGTGGATTCAGTGTGGACTCACTATGCCTGTACCGGGCTAGTACCTTATAATTAATTACACGTAGAAAGATTATTGGATTAAGCAGGCCCTAAAACGAGAGCATCTCGAAGAATTTCTTTTTAATCCATAGTGTTTAATAAATCGTACATTTAAAAACCCTAATTATTAATACTATGCGATCTAAAAACATTCCTGAGGTTTTTAAAAAACCATTCCCTTTATTGGTTTTGAGCTTCATCCTTTTTTTTTCGGTTAATAGCTTAGCTCAGGAACGGGTTGCCCCTACCACCGTAGGAAAAATGGAGTTTGTACGCGAAGTTCCTTCTCTGGCTTCTCAGCTGCGCAACGGCACTTTCATCAAAGCCGATAAAAATCTGGAAAATGAAGAAGTAAACCCCAAGCGCCGTAGTGCCAATCAGGTGGTGCCCGGTAAAGGACTTCCTAAAGACGGAGACCCACTCGTTAATGACGCAGCCAAAAAGTCTAAAGAAACTCAAAAAATTTATGAGCCAGAACCCATACGGGTCTTTGACGTCAATACCTCCACATTAACCCCATCAGATCCCACAGGTGCTGCCGGACCCAATCACTACATCGCAGGCTGGAACTCCGCCTTTACCATTTTTGACAAGCAGGGAAATGTTTTGGTTGCAGAAGCTTCTCTTGGCACCTTATTCGACGGAAATGAGGCAGGAGATCCCATTGTGCTTTACGACGCGGCTGCAGATCGTTTTGTTATTACTGAATTTGAAGAAGAAAATGAAGACCTGGGTTTTGAAAACGGGTTCAACATTGCTATTTGTCAGGGTTCAGATCCTGTTAATGACGGCTGGTATGTATATACCCTTGGTTTTGAAACCGGTGCCTTCCCCGATTATCCCAAATACGGGATCTGGCACGACGGCTATTATATCACCACCAATATTGTCATTAGCGGCGGCCAGTCTAATCCCAGCGATGTGGTTTTCGTGATGGAGCGTTCCAAAATGCTTACCGGGCAGACCGATGTAGGCTTTCAGGGGTTTCCATTACCCACGTTACGTACTAATGGCTTTTACAGTCCGCAATTTTTAAGCGTTGCAGATGGCAATATGCCAGCCAGCGGCCCGGCAACAGTGGTTTATTTTCAGGATGATTCCTGGAGAAATGTTAATGACGACCACCTCAAACTCTGGTCGCTTTCGGTGGACTGGGTAAACCCGGCCAATTCCAGCATTTCACAACCGGCAATTTTAACGACCAGCGATTTTAACAGCGTGTTTGATGGCGGTGACTTTTCAAATTTACCTCAACCGGCAGGCGACAACATTGATGCGATGCAGGGTACCGTGATGCAACAGGCCAAATACCGCAAGTTTCCGGGCTATAATGCCGCGATCTTTAACTTTGTAGTCAATGTCGCTCCCGCAGGCGGCAAAAAGGCAGGAATACGCTGGTATGAACTGCGGCAAACCGCTGATGGACAGCCCTGGACAATCTTTCAGGAGGGAACTTACGTGTCACCCAGCGGCAATAATGCCTTCGGTGCAAGTATGAGTTTTGATGCGGAAGGAAATATTGGAATGGGATATACCACCGTAAGTGAAAAGCTGCCTGTCACCATTAATTATACCGGGCGTTATGCCAATGACCCTTTGGGCGTTATGTCTGTTCCAGAAACTGTGTTAGCTGCCAGTACCGGCTTCAGCTTCAGTCCGCGCTATGCAGATTATACGCATCTTACTACAGATCCGGCAGACGGAAGAACCTTTTGGTATATGTCTGAATATTTCAGGCCACAGCGCAGAGATGTGGTTGGCGTGTTTAAATTGTCTCCAGACCTGACAAACGATGTACAAACCGTAGCACTTGTAAGCCCGCAAGAGGGTGATTTAACGGCTACCGAAGCCATAACCGTAACCTTGAGAAATGCCGGAACCGCTACGCAAACCAGCTTTCCCGTGAGTTACAGTATTGACGGTGGAACGACCATCACCGAGACTTTCAATGGATCCCTGGCTTTTAATGAGACCGCAGATTTTACCTTTTCTCAAACTGCCGATCTTTCTACAACTGGGCAAATTTATGCCATTACGGTGACTACCGGCCTGAGCAATGATCAGAATACCTCAAACGACCCGCTTACTCAGAGTGTTCAAAATCTATGGCGGGAAGATGTGGGGGTTACTGCTATCAACAACCCGCAATCAGGCTCCGGTCTGGGAGCGGCAGAATCGGTAGTGGTTACAATTACTAATTTCGGTAAAGAAGCTCAGACCAATTTTCCGGTATATTACTCTATAAATTCCGGAAATCAGATTACCGAAACATTTACCGCAACCCTGCCTGCACAGGCTACAGCAACCTACACTTTTACCGCCACCGAAGATTTTTCGGCCACAGATACGTATAGTATTACTGCTGGTACAAATCTGACCAATGATAAAAACCGAACCAATGACATGCTCACGGCAGAGGTCGTGAATGCCTATTGCACACCTTTTTCAGATTGTGATTCCTTTGGAGATGGGATCACGCAAATCAATCTGGAAGGCACCAATGTGACCACTACTTGCGGTAAAGATGGTTATCAGGAAAACATAAATACGGTTTTTGATTTAGATATTCAGTCTAATCCTTTTGAAGGCACGCTACAGGCAGGCTTTGACGGGACCTCGTATACTATTTTTATCGATTTTAATGACAATGGCGGGTTTGAAGATTCGGAGCTCGTCTCAAGCGGACTTGTAGCTGATGCTGCCACAGATACCGATTTTACCTTAACCCTGCCAGCGGGCGTAAATCTGGGCACCTATCGTATGCGTGTGCGCGGGCTGGATAGCGCTTTCAATGGAAATGCCCAGGATCCCTGCGGAACCATGCAATACGGGCGTACCAACGATTACAGTGCCCGTATTTTCAACAGTCTTTCAGTGGAAGAGAATATTTTTCCAGATAGTGAGCTGGTCATTGTTGAAACCTCACGCGATCACTTTCAAATTTCATTGAGCACCAATCAAACCACGGAAAAAATGGCGGTTACAGTGTATAACCTACTGGGCCAAAAACTCGCCAGCAACTGGATTGAAAATGAATACGGCAGCTACAAGTATGATTTAGATATGTCGTACGCCTCCAGCGGCGTTTATATTGTGCGGCTGGGCAATCGTGAAGGCGGTCAGTCTAAAAAAATCCTTGTCCGCTAGCCTAGAAAAAAGCACGAAGCTGTACACTTCCGGTATGAATGGTACGTGTATTTTCACTACTTCTCCCCTGATACGACAGGTTCAAATCCAGAAATCGCGTAATGCGCTTTTGTGCCAAAACATTCCAGGTAAAATTGGTACCCGGCTGTAAACCTTCAAGCATTTGATAAGCCACAGGCGAAAACGCGGAGCCCTCAAAGCTGTTTTTAATATACTTCACGCCTGCATTCAGCGAAAATGTATCGGCATTGCTGAAGCTTCCCGTAAAACCGAAATTCTGCTGATTCAAATTCTCAAAGCCTTCGGCTTGATTGGTTTTCTGGGCGAAAGTATAAAAGGCAGAAAGCCGTGAGTTATCATTGAATAAATAGGAAATTTCAGGATTGAAGCTAAACGTATTCAGCCTATAATTACGCTGCTCAAAATTTTCGGAATTACTACTATTAGTTCCGATTTCCGAATTAAAATTCAACACGTACTGCTCTTTTACTTTGTGCAGGAAGTTGAGCTGATGACTTTTCAATTCATTAGTTTGCAAGCCTAAAGCAATAAGGTTTCGGGTGGTATTGGCGAGGTAGGTGTAACTGGTGGTGTAGCGCTGCTTGCCGCGATTAAAAAACAAGGTGTTGCGCAGGTTGAGATTAAGCCCCAGCGTATTGGCATCCTTAAAGGGATTGAGATCAAAGGCACTGCCGTCCCTTAGCACTTTACGGTCAATTAAATAGCTGGTCTGGTTGTAGAAATGCGAAAGCAGTTTTTGTAATCCGGTTTTCCCGGACCATTGCGAAAAATCTAATGTCACGATCTGGCTGAGTCGGTTTTGATGGGTTTTTACAAAAACGCGGTTGGGCAACAGAATCCGTATAAAATCGGCCTGATCGCTAAACTGCGCCACTTCAAACTCCTGCAACTGCTGAATACCGTCGTTATTGTAGTCAATCCACGTGTACACCCCCTGGCCTTCATCAACTTTCACGTAGGTGAATTCCTGTTGTGGCAGGGTGCCGCTCGCAGTCTCAAAAAGCGTGTTGAGCCTGATCAGGTTTTTAGCCAGTTTTTGGTCAAAAAGCAAACGCGAATTCAATGAGCGCTCGGTCGCTGAAGCCTGATTTTCAAACAGGAGCTCGCGATAATTCACAAAAAGTCCCAATGAAGTTTTTTCATTTTTAATCAATTGGGATTTTAAAAACCAGGTGTTGCTGTGATTTACGCGTTCCAGACTGTTTCCCTTTAAACTGTCGTTTACGCGATAGCGGTAGCCCACTTCCACAAAAACCGCGGTACTGTCGCCACGCCCCACAAAACCTTCGAGCATTTGAAAACGCTGGCTTAGTGGATCTAACCTGCCGGTTACGGGATTGCTGCTTTCGTTGTTTTCAGTTCGGTATTTTGCCCCAAGCCAGTTTTTCTGAAAGCCGTAAACGGCTGTAGTATTAAGACGGAAAAAGGAAGTGGTTGCGGTATCTGCTTCGGTCTTGAGGTAGCTTCCGCTAAAAAAGGTTCGTAAATTTTGGTGCCGAAGACTTCCCAGAATACTATTTCGGCTTCCGCGGTAATTTTTCGCGAAGCGCAACTGCTCAAAACGATAGTCTATAAAACCCAAAGCACTATCGGCAAACTGAAGCCCTGAAGAAATAAGCGTCTGATCGCCCTGAGGTTGCAAAGGTACATTCCAGTCGCGGCTAAACTCAATGGCGTAAGTACGCTCAATGTTTCTAAAATCATCCTGAATATAATCGAGATTGGCAAAAGCGTCAAGACTGCGATGTTCGGGTTCTCCAAAAATACGCTGCCTGGTCTGCAAACGGCCTGCAAATCCATCGTTATTCGCATCATCCAGATTTGAAAACAGGTTTAAATCCTGACGGCTTCCGGCACCTTCAAAACTAATACTTGTTTTTTCCGAAGGTTTATAATCGCCCTGTACCACCGCCATTTGCAGTTCCGTGGGCGCAAAAAGCCGCACCAACGGTGCAAAATTACCTTGCGGAATGCCGTTTACAGGTGACACATACTCGTAAATGCGGCTGATGGCGGCCTCGCTGGCAATTACATAATTACCCTGATTGGCTCCTGCCTGTGTAAAACGTACGTTAAACAATTCGGCTTCCGGATCGGTTGAAAAAACAAAGATTTCCCGGCCATCGCGCTGCTCTTTTCGGTATAAAATCTTGTTTTCATTATAGGTGTCCGGGTTGTCACTGGGTGCCGTCATAAGCGAACTATCATCGCCGGCAGTTTCCAAAACACCCACCTGCTCCCGGTTGAGATTTTGCACCAACGGCTGGTTTTTAAGGTCACTTTCGGTGTAGACGTGAGCCCTCAGACTCAGTTTTTCAGATTGATGGCCGCCACCGCCGTAGCCAATGATTCGGGTATAATTTTGCTCGCTGTACTGGTACTCGACTGAGATACGCATCTCGCTGGTAATGGGAAAGGTAGGATTAAACCGCAGTTCGCCGGCATTGTAATCAATCACGTAATCTGCAGTTTCACCACGCTCCAGTAAAACACCATTAACATAAACGCGCTCACTTCCGCTCACGATGAGCACGTAGAGTTCGCCATTAGGACCCGTGAGTTTATACGGACCCTGGTTTCCTTCCTGGCCAATAAACCTGCTTTGGGCAAATACCCCGCGCACCAGGGCGCCGGTGGCAAAAAAGTCTGACGTGGTCTGCTCCCCTTGCAGGATTCCGCTTAGGGAAAGCCCCTGAACTTTTTTCGCGAAGCGCCCAAAATACGAAGTGGTATTGGCCAGGTTGATGTCTCCTGCCCTGATGTTCCAGGTGTCGCTGTAGAGCTCAATAAAAATCTGGTCAAATTCATCGAGGCGCTGCGAATACCCACCATTCTGCTGGGGAATATTGGCATCCTGAAGCGAGGCCCGCAGGGAAACCTTTTCGCTCAGCTTGCCGCTGATTTGCAGGTCGAGTTCGCTGGTAAAGGTGCTGTTTTGGTTATTTCCCGAAGTGACACCCCGCACCAGACTACCCGTGGTGGTAAGGCCTTCAAAAGGGATAAATTCCGGTTTGGAAGTTTCCTGTTTTAGTGCATATACGCGGCTCAAATTGCCGTCACTGCTCACGATCTTATCAGCATCGTAAGCAAAATAACGCCGTGTGAGAAAGTCTGGGAAGACGCGGTAATCGAAGGTGAGGCTGTCCGGCGGATTTGCAGGACTTTTCAACTTAAAAACCGCTGTGGGATAATCTATAATGTACAAAGCGGAATCTAAAATCGCTCCGTCAGCGCGACGCACCTCAAAACGCACCGGATTGAGGCTTACCGTATCGAGCACTACGCTGTCCCGTACGACTCGTGTTTTGAGTCGGTCTTCTGCAAAGCGCAACTCCTGCGAAAACGCAGTCGCCGTCATCAACATAATAGTAACAATACAGAAATTCCGCATAGACTCTAAAACTAAGTATAATTGGCTTTAGGTATTCCATATTTAAAATTTAAGGTTCAAGGAAATAACATCCATCCCCAACCCTTCCTTCCAAGGAATGGAGCTTATTATCAACTAAAATTAAAAAGTCTCCCTTTGAAGGGAGATTTAGAGGGATGTTTTTTGAAAGTCGCATCTGGTGCGCAACCACCACGATCTGGTGATTTTGTATTTCTAAGGAATTGGGAATTAATCAATATTCTTATTAATTGACCGTACAAAAAATTATATGAGAAATTCCGTAAAATAGTCTGAAGCCAAATTTCTAAATTGAAACTTGTTATTCGTTAAGCTCAAGTAAAACTTTAACTCTCATGAAGAAAACCTATTTTCTGTTATTCTTAATACTTTCATCATTGAGTTGTCAAAACTATGACGACGACTGCACGGGAATAGACTGTTTACCTCCTGCAACCCAAACCGGGGAAGGTACTTTTGGTTGTTTGGTAAACGGAGAGCCTTTTGTGGATAATAGCGGAAGGTTTAATTGCTTTTATCAGCTTGTTAATGATAAATACTACTTTAATATCTCCCCTACTTTCAAAAACAAGAAACTAATTGAGCTTGATTTGGGCTGCATAGACATTGATTTAGAGAAAATTAAAACATTCTCATTGGGTGATTTTTCTAATGGAGAAGGTGGTGGTGCAGCATTTTTCATCTCTGGTGAAGGCAGGAATGTTACAACAAATTCGAATTATACCGGAAATTGCTTCATCAACAA
>CAYNMH010000129.1:0-7803 GCA_964398145.1 uncultured Flavimarina sp.
GCATCCACAATAGAATCATTTAGTGTAGTACGCGGCAGATTATTGAAAATTTCAAGCGTATTATTTTTTTTAGTTGCGGGAGTGTTTTGTTTTGATTGAACACAAGACTGAAGGCAGACAAGAGAGATAACTACAAGAAAGAAGCGCATATGTAAAATTTTGTTCAATTTCAAAAATTACTGGCATATTAGTATCCTGTGCTGTCTGTATATTTCTAGTTATTATTGATTGTTTAAATTCCACACCATTGGCACATTTATGAAAAAATATGTGCTTTTTTGGTTTTATTAGGAATTAAGAAAATCTGAAAGAATGTATTCTTAGAACATTAGGAAACGTTCCAATAAAAAAAAAGCTTCACATTTCTGTGAAGCCTTTGTGGGCAATGAGGGATTCGAACCCCCGACCCCCTCGGTGTAAACGAGGTGCTCTGAACCAACTGAGCTAATTGCCCTTCTCGTTAGCGGATGCAAATATAAACCAATATTTAAAACCGCAAAACACTTTTTAAAAAAATAATTACACTATTTCTGCTACCACAAAAGTGCTTCCGCCTATAAATATCAGATCCTCAGTATTTGCCGCCAGTTTAGCAGCCTCCAAAGCTTCTGAAATAGTTTTATATTTTTTTCCGTTTAGACCAAATTGCGCTGCTTTATTCTGTAAAAGCGCTGCATCCAAGCCTCGCGGAACATCCGGTTTGCTGAAATAATACTGTGCCTCAACCGGAAACAGCGGTAAGACACTGTCCAGGTCCTTATCTGAAACCACACCCAAAACAATGTGCAGCTGTTCAAACTTTTCCTGACCCAGCTGTGCAAAAACCTGTTTTAATCCTTCGGTATTATGGCCTGTGTCACAAATAATCCTTGGGCCTGAGGCCTGTAAAACCTGCCATCTGCCCATTAAACCGGTATTGGTAACTACCCGGGCGACTCCATCAATCAAATGCTGCTCCCCTATTTCCAGATCGGTAAACAAGCGCAGTACCTCAACCGACTTTTGCACGGTCTTGATGTTATGCACCTGATAGCTGCCTTTAAGTTCACTTTCCAAAACGGCAAAGGTCTCGTCACTGGCAAAATACAGCGGTGCCTGTTTTTGTAATGCTTTTTTCTCAAAAATGGCTGTAGTTTCTTCCTGGCGCTCTCCAATAACAACCGGAATTTGAGGTTTGATGACTCCTGCTTTTTCACCGGCGATCTCAGCCAGGGTGTTTCCTAAAAACGCGATGTGGTCCATCCCAATATTGGTAATGACTGAAAGTATAGGGCTAATAATATTGGTAGAATCGAGCCTGCCGCCCATTCCTACCTCAATCACCGCAATGTCTACTTTTTCTTCTTTGAAATACTGAAAAGCCATCCCTACGGTAAGCTCAAAGAAGGATAACTGATGCTGTTCCAAGAAAGCTTTATGGTGGTCAATAAACTTCACAACAAATTCTTCTGTGCACAGATGACCATTAACCCGAATGCGCTCTCTAAAATCCTTTAAATGCGGAGAAGTATACAGCCCCACTCTGTAACCGGCTTCCTGCAAAACCGAAGCCAGCATATGACTCGTAGAACCTTTACCGTTGGTTCCGGCAACATGGATGGTTTTATAAGCGGAATGAGGATGCCCCAAACGTTCATCAAGCAGGATAGTATTTGCCAGATCTTTTCTAAACGCCATAGACCCCTGCCGTTGATACATAGGAAGGCGGTTAAACATCCACTGTACCGTCTGTTCGTAAGTCATTATTCGGAAAGGCTAAACTTATAAACTATTTTACCGATTTGTCTGGAAGGTGCATCGCTATCACTATTAAACTTTGTTGCGAGGGCTGCGGCTTTTGCAGGATCAAGCAGGCAGCGGCTGTTATTTGTGGTACCGCGCACGCCGGGAACGGCTTTAATCACATTTCCATTGCGGTCAACTTCAATACTTACTACCACAATACCGGCCTCGTTACAATCCTGAACGCGTTTGGGTTTGCTTAATGCTTTACGTCCGCCCAACTGATAATTACCATCACCATCAAGACCTTTACCGGTACCGTAATAGCTGGAAGCATTGGGATCACCGTTAGGATCGCCTTTATCGCCGGGCCTGTTAGAATCCCCTTCTCCTCCGCTTGCCGTACCATTGCTCTTCGGTCCGTTGAGGATACTTGAAAGCGCATCTGTGGTTGATTTATCAGGTTTAGGATCAGGCTTTTTAGCTTCCACCGGTTTAGTTGTACTTTTCTTAGGCTGTTCGGTTACCTGTTTTTTGATGTCTTTTTTGGGTTCGTTTTTAATCACCGGCGCCTCTTCAATTTCCTGAGTGGCAACCTCTTCTTTCAGTTCTGCTGATTTCTCAACCTGAGGCTCAGGCGTGGTATTCCTGGGAGCAGACTGAATGGGCGCCTTGGGCTGAATAGTGCCAGAGCCCACATCTGAAGTCCCAAAGTTGATCGCAATACCACTTTCCGGTGGAGGATCCAGGTATTTCAGGCCTGCAAAAAACAGAACGAGAAGCAATAACGCATAGATCACCGTGGTTATGGTGAAAGACTTTCGCTTATGTTTGGTATCTAAAAAACTCAAGGCCTGTAGTATTTATTTATCTGACTGTTACAAAATCCGGTCCATTCTTATAATGCGTTAAGGATTGAAGCGGCATCCTCCTGATGACAATCAGGAGATAGAGCTGAAAGCCTGACGGCGACAGCCGGAACGCCCCACACTTAATTAGGCCGAACCGCTAAAACGATCTTATACCGGTTGCGATTAGCAATATCCATCACAGCTACTGCTTCTTCAATAGGCACTCCTTCTTCTGCCCGAAGAATAATTACCGGCTCTTCAACGCCTTCGAGTTCGCTTTGAATAAAAGCTTCCAGATTGGTTTCCGTAACCCGTTCTTTATTGACGTAAAAATCAAGGTCTTTAGTAATGCTCACCGAAAGATTCTGCTTATTGCTGGTCTTCCCTTTTGCCTTTGGTAAAATAAGGTCAAGCGCATCGGGTGTGATTGCCGGCGAAGTAAGCAGAAAGAACACCAGTAACAGAAATACAATATCTGTCATAGAGCTCATACTGAACTCGGGGCTTACTTTATTTCTTCCGCGTAGATTCATCTTAGGCGGGTTCGTTTAAGAGGTCTAAAAAGTCTACTGCGGTAGCTTCCATCTGATGCACTACCTTATCTGTACGTACAACCAGGTGATTATATCCTATGTAAGCGACAATACCTACAATCAAACCGGCCACAGTGGTCGTCATTGCGGTATAAATACCTTCCGCAAGATTCCCCATTTCTGCCTGACCGCTGCTGGTAGCCAATTGATGAAAGGCTAAAACCATACCGATTACAGTACCTAAAAATCCAATCATAGGACCGGCACCGGCAATGGTTGCCAGCACACTTACATTTTTCTCAAGACGGTATACTTCGAGGCGGCCCGAATTTTCAATTGCGGTATTGATATCTTCGAGCGGACTCCCTATACGGCTGATGCCTTTTGCCGTTAATCGAGATACGGGACTGTTTTGCTGAGCGCAAAGTATTTTTGCGGCTTCTATATTGCCGTTTGCAACGTGATCCTTTATTTGATTCATAAAATTGCTGTCAACGCCGCTGGCAGCTTTGATCGCAAAAAGACGCTCAAAATAAATATATATGGCTACAAAAAGCAGTACAAAAAGTACAATGATTATGATTTGCCCGGAAATACCTCCGCTCATTAATAAATCAAATAAAGAAAGGGTTTTTTCTACCGGTTCTTCTTCAGCGGCAAGTGAAGGCAAATTTTCTGTTCCTTCCTGCAACAAGGTTGTTAACATAGTGTTCGTAGATTAGATATGAGGTTAACGCATAAAGCAACATAAAAGTATATGCTGCTTTACCGATTTCTTTTGGTTACAAAATCATATAGACACCCAGCAAGCCTACTCCACCTAAGACAATGGTGTAAGGCAATGCCATTTTCACCATCTTGCCATAAGACAGGTTGATGAGTGGGGCGAGTGACGAGGTTAATAAAAACAGAAAAGCCGCCTGCCCGTTAGGCGTCGCAACACTGGGCAGATTTGTACCGGTATTAATCGCGACAGCCAAATGGTTAAACTGCTCGCGGGTAATATTACCGGCATCGTAAGCCACCTGTACTTCATTGATATAAACTGTGGCTACAAATACGTTATCACTTATCATGGAAAGTACCCCATTGGCCAGATAAAACATAGACGGTTGTGTTTCAACCGGAAGGGTCAATACATAATCGATAATAGGAGTAAATAAATGCTGATCGTGAATCATCGCTACAATCACAAAGAATACGACTAAAAGACCTGTAAATGGAAGTGCCTCTTCAAACGCTTTCCCCAGACTGTGCTCATCGGTAATACCCATAAAGGCCGTCTGTACTACAATCAGAAACAAACCGATAAATCCTACCGGAGCCAGGTGAAGCGCTAAGCTTAAAATAAGAAGTATAGCAGAAATACCCTGAACCCAAAGTCCGAAAGTTTCTTTTTTGGTACGTTTCTCATCAACTTCCTTAGTGTAATTCTCGATAATACCTCTGGCTACATCGGGAAGCTTAGCACCAAAACCAAAAATTTTGGTCTTTTCCAAAATAAATGTGGTTAACAGACCGGAAACCAAAACTGGAATGGTTATAGGCGCCATACGTTGAAAAAATTCAACAAACTCCCAACCCATTTTTTCACCAATCAATAAGTTTTGCGGTTCGCCTACGAGTGTACACACACCACCTAGAGCTGTACCTACCACGCCATGCATAATCAAGCTGCGTAAGAAACTTCTAAACTGCTCCAAAGTTTCTCCGCTTAAAGCCTGACGGTCCGGGACGGCATCCTTATCATAATCAGCATTTTCCATCGAATGGATTTTGTGATACACCCCATAGAAACCTACTGCAACGCTTATTAATACAGCAGTTACTGTAAGCGCATCCAAAAAGGCTGAAAGTACAGCTGCCAGAAATACAAAGAGCATAGAAAGGACGACTTTAGACTTGATTTTGGTAAACACTTTAGAGAAGATATACATCAGCATAGGCTTCATAAAGTAGATACCGGCGACCATAAATACCAGAAGTAATACCACTTCCAGGTTTTGATCAACTTCCTCATAAGCTGCTTCGGGACTGGTTAATCCTAAAATTAAGGCTTCTAAAGCCAGAATACCACCCGATTGTAACGGGTAGCATTTAAGTGCCATGGCCAGTGTAAATATAAATTCACCTATAAACAACCAGGCGGTTACCATGGGTCCTAAAATGTAATAGGAAAAAATATTGAATACCAGGAAAGCGATCATCGCTAATTTAAACCATCTCGGGCTGCTGCCTAAAAAGTATTTTAACATGTGTCTTAGTTGTTGGTTATTATTCTAATTATACGAGTTGCTGTAAAGCCAACTCAAATGCAGTTCGGCTGATGTTTTGCCTGCTGCTGTTGTGATTGTACGTTTTTTCTATTGCGTTTTTAATAGTCAATGAGGTGTCGTTAAATATAGCCTCGTCAGTCATTTGCACACGGCGCTCCATAAAATAAGCAAAAACCCGCGCCATCCCACAATTGGAAATAAAATCTGGAATTACTGATACCCGTTCATCTGTGTATTCCATAATAGGACCAAAGAAAATCTCTTTATCGGCAAAAGGAACATTTGCACCACACGAAATCACCTCAAGCCCGTTTGAAATCATCGCATCAATTTGTTGCTGAGTAACAAGACGAGACGCAGCACAAGGCAGAAATAATTCGGTTTTCAAATTCCAGATACGCTCATTGGCTTCCTCGAAAGGAATCAAATCCTGAGCTGCCAGTTTATTACCCTGTTTGGCTAAAAATAAATTTTTTATTTCTTCGAAACTAAATCCGTCTTCGTTTATGAGTCCGCCTGCCACATCTATAATCCCTACAATTTTTGCTCCCTGCCGGGATAAATAATAGGCCGCAGCAGAACCCACATTACCAAAACCCTGAATAACGGCTCGCTTTCCACTAAGCTCCCCTCCGTAAATTTCATAAAAATGACGTGCTGCTTCAGCAACACCATAACCAGTAATCATATCGGCCACAGTGTATTTTCGGGAAACATCCGGAGAGTACGCTGAATTTTCAAGAACTTTAATCACTCCCTGACGCAACTGCCCTATTCGGTTAATTTTATCGGCTTCCGTAGGTTTAAAATGCCCGTTAAAGACCCCTTCCTGAGGATGCCATACGCCGCTTTCCTCGGTAATTGGAATTACTTCGTGAATCTCATCTACATTAAGGTCACCGCCGGTACCATAGTAACTTTTAAGTAAGGGAGAGACTGCCGCATACCAGCGCTCCAGCACGCCTTTTTTGCGGGGATCTGAAGGGTCAAAGTTAATACCGCTCTTAGCGCCGCCTATTGCCGGCCCCGAAACGGTAAACTTTACTTCCATCGTTTTTGCGAGGGATAACACCTCATTACGGTCCAGACCTTTTCGCATTCGCGTTCCTCCACCGGCGGCACCGCCGCGCAGGGAGTTGATGACCGTCCAGCCTTCAGCTTCAGTCTCCGGGTCATTCCAGTGAAATACAATTTCGGGTTCTTTATTTTCGTAACGTTGCAGTAAATCTTTCATTAAATAATTTAGAAGGTTGACAAATATAACGACTTCGCCTGTTTTCCCTATGATTTTGATATTAATTTAAGGTGAATAGACGAGTCCTGCGCAATGATCTCGCGGGGCACCCGTCACGCAACTCAATATGTTGGGGGTATTTCGCAGGCGCAAAACACCCATAAAAGCGAAAATCAGGGCTTCTTTAAATTCCACCGTTTGTGCGTCGGGTATATTTAGTGCCAAATCTGAAAGTGCTGAGATACGTTCAATCAGGTGGGAATTATAAGCCCCGCCACCGGTAATCAAAATATTTTTGCTGTTTTTACCAGCTACACTTAGACGCAAATGCCGGGCGATCTGGCCTGCCATATGCTCTGTGTAAGTAGCAATACAATCCTGAGGTGACAATCCCGAAGCCTCCAAAATGGGAAAAATACATTCCTTTACCCATTCAAATCCCAAAGATTTTGGAGCAGGCTTTTCATAAAACGGCAACGCATGGAGTTCCTCAAGAACTTCCTCGTTAACGCGCGCTGTGCGTGCGATTTGCCCATCCTTATCAAACTCCAAACCCAATCTTCGGGCATATGTATTCAGAACACTATTGGTGGGGCAAATATCATAGGCTATACGCCGCGCGCCATCAGCATAAGAGATGTTAGCAAAACCTCCAATATTCAAACAAGCCGCATAGTCTTTAAATAAAAGGGAATCGCCAATAGGAACCAAAGGCGCGCCCTGACCACCCAGCGCCACATCTTCAACCCGGAAATCGCAAATCACCAGATGACCTAAGAAATTTGCCAATTGAGGCAGATTGCCTATTTGAAAGGTAATTCCCGCTTCGGGACGGTGTAAGATGGTGTGCCCATGAGAGGCAACTGCATCAAGTTGTTTGACGGGATTCCGACTTATAAAATCCTTGATAATGCTTCCCAGATATACGGTATATTCAGTATCGAGTAATTTCAATTCTTCCGGATCCAACCCTGTGGCATCTTGCAGGCGTTTCACCCAATCAGTGCTGTAGGAGACTGTTTCACTCTTAAGAATTGAATAATTCCAACATTGAGCCTTTTTAAATTCTACATAGGCTAAATCTACCCCATCAAGAGAGGTCCCACTCATCACCCCAAGAAGTACGTATGATGTTTCGTGCATAGCAAAATGATTTATTCAAATTCTTATTATTTACTGATTATAAT
>CAYNMH010000130.1:0-7802 GCA_964398145.1 uncultured Flavimarina sp.
TACCGCAGCCGCTTACCCTGAAACAGAGTAATTATGCCTATTTAATTCCCTGGGGGGACTATTATGCGCCAAAAGCCTTAAACTCCGTTCTCAATGAGGATATACGCGTTAAAATGGCTATGCAGCCTTTTACGCTGAATGGTAAAAGCTATGACTACGGAACCTTGATGGTACCGGTGCAAAACCAAAAATTGAATGCCGAAGCTTTACAGGGCTTTTTAGACAGCGTAGCTAAAAACGCTCATCTTACGATAGATGCCGTTACTACCGGCTCTACTCAAGGTATCGATTTGGGAAGCCGCCAATTTGAGTCGGTCGAGAAACAGAAAATCGCTCTCTTAGTAGGTGAAGGTATCAGTTCTTACGACGCGGGGGAAATTTGGCATCTGCTCGATACGCGTTTTGACATCTCGATAACTAAACTAGATACCCGAAATTTTAGCCGGTCTGATCTTGCCCGGTATACTACGATCATTATGCCCTCCAGCTGGGGTGGTGGTCTTACCGATGCTGATGCTGAAAAATTAAATGCATGGGTACGCGATGGCGGAACGCTCATTGGATTTAAAAGTGCCGCACGCTGGATAAAGCGCCAGGGCTTGATCGATTTTACCGAAGTAGAAACCGAAAATCCGGCTAACAACATCACCTTTGAGCAGCGCGGCGATTTTAACGGAGCACAGGTAATAGGCGGGGCGATATTTAAGGCTAAATTAGATCGCTCTCATCCTATTGCTTTTGGCTATGATAAGGATGAAATTAATCTGTTTCGAGATACCACCCTGTTTATCGAAGCCGACGAAACCAGTTATAAAAACCCAATTCAATATACTGACGAGCCTTTGGCCAGCGGTTACATCAGCAGTATCAATTTTGAAGCCATAAAAGGAACCCGGCCCTTTGTGCATCGCAGCATGGGGCGTGGTGATGTGCTTATTTTTACAGATAATACAAACTTTCGGGCCTTTTGGTATGGAACGAGTAAATTATTTATGAACGCGATCTTTTTTGCCGGAGCGATGTGAAAAAACTTATTAAATATTTAAAAATCAGCCATTTGTATTCATTTCAGTTTGTTTTGTATTGCTCTCCGTATAAACCCGGGTGGGATCATAAATTATTAATGTGGACATAGCACCTATACCTCGGTTTTGCCATAAAAAATAGGGGATAGCCTTAAATTTTACAGTGGTATTATTTACCGTTCCCTTTCCTTCAAGTACGGGAACTCCAGAATAAAGGTCTGAATTAAAATACGTTGTAATGTCGGAACCAGTGTCAAGTACAAAATTTGAAATATCAAACTCATTATCTATATCTTCCAAAGTATAAATTAATGGTCCACGCATTAGGCATAACCTTCCACTGTTTTGTTTAATTTTATTTGATTTTGTAAAAACTTTTCTCACAGGCATTTCAAAGTTTATTTCAACAATATCACCTTTAATCCATTTTCGATTTAAGGTGATATAATCAGAACCCACTATGGAAGGCTCTATCTTCCTATTGTTGATTTGAACGGAATAACTTGGTTTAATATGAGAATCAAAAAAATACTGGCTTCCAGTAATAGGTGTTTCTTTTAACCAGGCAGGTACGCGAAAATTAATCGCATACGCGGTACTCAATTTCGTTTCTAAAACTGTAATTCGGATCTTCCCTCCATAGGGATATTTCGTTTCAACTTTTAATTGAACCTCTTTATTATTGAGGTCTGTATGAAGCTTACTACCTAAATATTGATTGATGTAAATACCCATTTTATCCTTTGCATAAGCCCAGCGACCAATTCCAGAAATAAAACCCGGAGCTTTTGAAGGACAGCAAAAAAGATAATGTTTACGCACACCGGAATGCTCATTTTTTCGATTCTCCTCACCAATGTTTAATTTGTTTGAATAAAAAAAGGATTTACCATCTTGGCTTATACTTGAGAGCGCACTGTTGTAGGCTTCTAATTCTACCACATCAGCGTATTTTGAGTTTCCGGTAAGCAAGTTTAATCTATGATTCCATTGTCCCTGAGCTATATTAGCACAGGATTCACTGTAGGTTGCTTCAATAGGAAGGTCGTAGTCCAAACCGTGTTGCTCTGCCCGTGTACCATTGCCAGTTCCTCCGTGAACGTACATTTTTTTTGTTGCCACACTAAACCATAAACTGTCTAAGGCATTTTTGATATCGGAAGCTCCTGAAGCCCTCGCTACATCTGTAGCTCCACTATACAGATATGCCGTTCTTACCGCGTGTCCAAAGGCATTTGTCTGTTCCACAAGAGGTTTTTCATTTTCCTTTGAAATATCTGGGGGACGGGCGAAATTTATATAACGACTAAATAGATCTGCCATTTTAAGATATTTTTCATCGGCTGTAACCTCGTATATCTTCATTAATCCAATTTCAACCTGTGGGTGATCTGCATAAGTTTTTATTTTTTCTTCATCAAACTCCTTGCAAATCAAATCTGCAAATTTGATTGCACCTTTTAAAAATGAATCTTTACCGGTGCCTCTGTAATATGCTACCGCGGCTTCCATAAAATGTCCTGCACAATACAGTTGACTATAAGCATATGGCCAGTTATCTTTAAAGGATTTCCATTTATTCTGCGGACCGTAACCGAAAGTCTTTATTTTCTTTCGGTTTGATTCGATTGAGGTATTGGGATAAGAAGTATCTGTGCTATCTAACATATATTGTGTATGTAAATAGCCGTTAGGATTCTGAGCTTTTAAAATAACATCGATAAGTTTATCGATTCTGGATTCTAAGGCTTTATTCTCAAGATTTGCAAATGAGTAACCGGCGGCTTCTATAAGTTTATAAACATCAGAGTCTGGCGCATTATACAAGCTTATTTTACCTTTTTGAATACCGGCTACAATTTTAAAATTATCAATCTTTCCCTGATCATCTGCCAAGTCTAAAAGTGAAGGGATCGTAACTTCCTGAATTGTTTTTATTTTGGGAAGCCAAAAGTTATCCTGAATGGATACGTGATGAAAAGGAATCTCCTGTAGTGTAGAATGAGTATATAACTCTTTGGTATCAACTGACTTTTTTGTGTGTGAACAGGCTTGTAATAGAAGAATACATAGAAGTAAAACAAGTTTTTTTAAATCTTTTCTTGTCAAAATAATCATAACGGTTTCTAAATGGATTATGGGTAAAGTAGAGTGCATCTTTTAGAATTCTATTCTAGATAAAACCACTCCTCAGGCATTTTATTATCTCTATAAAAGCCTTTGCGAAAGTTACAGATAATTTTATTTAATGTTTCCATATGCAGCTAAGTCCGGAATACCACCTAATAAAAACCCCCGATGTAATTTACATCGGGGGTTTTCTAATTAAAGAAGCTACTGTTTACATCGGTTAAAATGCTTTTTGCTTCGCTTCTTTAGTTCTATATAAACTTCGTGGTAAAGATCCCGGAACACGTCGGGGAGAAGCGATTCACACGAATCTGCCGTAGGGCAGATTCGGTTCTCTGCTTACTTTACTTCTTCAAAATCGACATCTTCCACATCGCTGCTGGCGTTACCTTCAGCGTTGCCTCCGGCTTGCCCTGCATCAGGTCCCGGTTGTGCACCACCCTGAGCACCTTCAGCCTGTGCTTTGTAAATCTCTTCAGAAGCAGACTTCCAGATTTCGTTTAAGTTGTCTAATGCAGGCTGCACTTTTTCAACTTCTCCGGTAGCGTGTGCTTTCTTCAATTCTTCAAGAGCACCTTCAATTTTCGATTTATTATCTGCAGAAAGTTTATCGCCAGACTCTTTAAGAAGTTTTTCAGTTTGGAATACCATCTGATCAGCTTCATTCAATTTATCTACACGCTCTTTCGCTTTCTTATCAGCTTCCGCATTTGCTTCCGCTTCAGACTTCATCTTTTTGATTTCTTCTTCGGTAAGCCCTGAAGAAGCCTCAATACGGATGTCCTGTTTCTTACCGGTCGCTTTATCTTCAGCACTTACTTTAATGATACCGTTAGCATCAATATCAAAAGTTACCTCGATTTGTGGCGTACCGCGCTGTGCCGGTGGAATACCGTCTAAGTGGAAACGACCAATAGTCTTATTATCGTTCGCCATAGGACGCTCACCTTGCAATACGTGAATTTCCACACTGGGTTGATTATCTGCGGCAGTTGAGAATACCTGGGACTTTTTCGTAGGAATAGTGGTGTTGGCCTCAATTAATTTGGTCATCACACCACCCATAGTTTCAATACCCAATGAAAGTGGTGTTACATCAAGTAACAATACATCTTTCACATCACCGGTAAGTACACCACCTTGTATCGCAGCACCTACAGCAACTACCTCATCCGGATTTACTCCTTTACTAGGTTTTTTACCAAAGAATTTCTCTACAGCTTCCTGTACCGCAGGGATACGGGTAGATCCACCTACTAAAATAATCTCGTCGATATCGCTCTTAGAAAGTCCGGCAGCTTTAAGTGCAGACTCACAAGGCTCAATTGTTCTTTTAACCAAATCGTCAATCAACTGCTCAAATTTTGAGCGGGTTAGTGTGCGCACTAAGTGTTTTGGTCCGCTGGCGGTAGCCGTTACGTAAGGCAGATTGATTTCAGTTTGATTAGAAGACGATAATTCAATTTTCGCTTTTTCAGCAGCTTCTTTAAGACGTTGTAAAGCCATTGGGTCTTTACGAAGGTCCATATCCTCTTCGGCCTTAAATTCTTCAGCCAGCCAATTGATGATTTTGCTATCTACGTCATCACCACCTAAGTGCGTGTCACCGTCTGTGGCCAATACTTCAAATACACCATCACCCAATTCTAGAATAGAAACGTCGTGAGTACCACCACCGAAGTCAAATACCACGATTTTCTGATCGCTATCTTTCTTATCAAGTCCGTAAGCCAAAGCTGCAGCTGTAGGCTCGTTGATGATACGTTCTACTTTAAGACCTGCAATTTCACCGGCTTCTTTAGTTGCCTGGCGCTGGGAGTCGTTAAAATAAGCAGGTACGGTAATCACCGCGCCGGTTACATCCTGACCTAAATAATCTTCCGCAGTTTTCTTCATCTTTTGAAGAATCATTGCAGACAATTCCTGCGGAGTATATAAACGACCATCCACATCAACGCGAGGTGTATCGTTATCTCCTTTCACTACTTTATAAGCCGCGTTATCTGCTTCTTTCGCAGACTCACTAAACTTGTTCCCCATAAAACGCTTAATAGACGATATCGTTTTGGTTGGGTTTGTTACAGCTTGTCTTTTTGCGGGATCCCCCACTTTAATTTCACCACCTTCTACAAATGCAATTACCGAAGGTGTGGTTCGTTTTCCTTCTCCGTTAGGTATTACCACAGGTTCGTTACCTTCCATCACGGCAACGCACGAGTTTGTAGTACCTAAGTCGATTCCTATGATCTTACTCATTATATATAATTTTAAGTGTTATTAAATTTTATTCGCACACTTAAAGTCAATCATTATGCCACCAGAAAATCACTGACAAGCTGTCATTATTTTGATGTGGGCAAGTCAGCAATCGCTGCAAAAGGCGCTTGCTGTCGGGCTATACGCTTCAATCTTGCAGGGCTAAAGGCCCCACAAGGATTTCCGCTTCTATCCCTCTTGCGAGCTTATTTTTAAAAAAGTTACCTTTAGCACTTCAGTACTAACAAACCTTGAGTTTAAAAAAGAAACGCTTATATAAAAGCCTGCTTGGGCTGTTTGCCATTTATACAGTTCTAGCTCTGTTCCAGCAGTTGCTTCAAATCTGGTACCCTCAAATCTTCACTCAGGATTATGAACAAAGCAGGCTTTATGAAATGCTGCAAACTAATTTTTTCAAAGCTTTTGTCCTAATAATCATTGCAGCACCGGTTTTTGAAGAGTTTTTATTTCGCAGTTTGCTTAAACCTTCGCATCTGGATGTCGTCTTGTTTGGCTCTTCAATACCGGTTTATGCAACCCGATATCTGATTCCGGAAGAAGTAAACTGGATAGTTCGGGTGATCTTTTTGTTTACCTTGTTGTCGTGTTTGACCTATATTGGAGTTCAACTATTTAACCCTTATAAAGTAAGGCATTTACGAGTCTGGCTCAGCCGAAATTATAAAATCATCTGGATACTCACTTCCGTGATTTTTGGGCTGATTCACATCAACAATTATGTTGCGGTCTTAACGATCAATTTCGCTTTAATTCTCTTGAGTTTGCCACGCATAGCCTCGGGGTTTATTTTTGGTCATATCAAACTCAAAAACGGGCATATCATTTGGCCCGTAATCCTGCATGTTCTTAACAATCTGATAGCCTTTACTCTAATGAGTATTGGGCTATTTGCTTAAAGCATAAACAGCATCATCCTTTTAGGAAATTTTGGTTTAACAAAGCCTTGACGTAGAATGAGAAGCGGGTTTTGTACTTTGAGGCTTAATCAAAAAATCAAAATTATGAAAGCCATACAAGTCCCAAAAGCGGGTGCAGACTTCAACATTGTTGACGTAGAAATCCCAACCCCAAAAGATAATGAAGTATTAATTAAAGTAGAAGCCTGCGGCATTTGCCACAGCGATAATATGGTCAAGGCGGGTCACTTTCCCGGTATTGAATATCCTCGCGTACCCGGTCACGAGGTTGTAGGTATTGTCGATGCGGTAGGTAATAGCGTCTCACAATGGAAAAAAGGTCAGCGTGTGGGCGTAGGCTGGCACGGTGGGCATTGTTTTGAATGCGAACCCTGCCGTCGTGGAAAATTTATCAATTGTGAAAATGCCAAAATTGCCGGAATCTCCTACGATGGTGGTTATGCCGAATATATGACAGCTCCTCAGGAAGCCGTGGCTGCTATTCCCGAAGAATTAAAATCGGAAGAGGCTGCTCCCCTGCTTTGCGCCGGGATTACGGTCTATAATGCCATGCGTAACAGCAAGATCAGGCCCGGAGACGTTGTTGCAGTACAGGGTATAGGTGGTCTGGGTCACCTGGCTGTTCAATATGCCAATAAAATGGGGATGCGCACTGTTGCTATTTCAACTTCAGACGATAAGAAAAAACTTGCTAAAGATCTTGGAGCACATCATTTTATCGCGACCAACGATCAGGATGCTGTTGAAGAATTACAGAAACTGAGCGGTGCTAAACTTATAGTAGCTACAGCACCTCACGCTGATGCGATCTCCTCTGTTATTGACGGACTTGGGATTGACGGCGAACTCATTTGCATTGGTGCCACCGGGGATCCGGTTAAGGTATCGCCTATGCAGCTGCTTATGGCCCGTAAATCGGTTTCCGGGTGGCCTAGTGGTACCGCAATTGAGAGTGAAGACACCTTAAATTTTAGCGCGCTTACCAATACAAAACCCATGATTGAAACTTTTAAATTTGATGATGTGGAAAAAGCCTTTACTAAAATGATGAATAACGAAGCCCGTTTCCGTGTGGTTTTGATTCCTTAAATATAGATTTTACGAAAAATCAAAACGACCGTCTTATATTCCGGCGGTCGTTTTCTATTATTTAGAGTTTAAAATTTAAAGTCTAAAATTCAAGGTTGTTTATACACTAATTTCGTATTTCCACTTTAGTCTAAAATCTCACATCTACTATCTAAAATCTAATCCGAATCAATCGTTAGCAGCTCACTCCACTGCGTCGTGTACCGGGGACTTCGATCCTTTTTAATCAATTCCCACTTATCCATCCGAGTACCAACTAAAGCAGAACTCACCGTAGATTTTCCAAACTTCTGATTGATCTTATCTATGGTTTTCATAAGATTGGAACTACAGACCGGGATTTCGGCATCAAACAAACTGGTCT
>CAYNMH010000131.1:0-7757 GCA_964398145.1 uncultured Flavimarina sp.
ACCGAAACGGAAGGTAATTACAATTCATACTATATATATGACAATTGGGTTTTTTAAAATTCTCTAATACGGATCTTCAAATTACTTTAGCAACAGTATTAACTCAAACACCATACTAATGAAAATTTTATTTACACTTAGTTTAGTTCTTTGCTCACTAAGCATCTTTGCGCAGGAGCCTGCAACACTCCAGGTCGCGGTAACTAATGTAACCAGTGATGCAGGCACTGTTCAATTTGGTCTTTATACTAAAGACAACTTTATGAAGGCACCACCTCTAAAAAGTGCAAGTAGCACTATTAAAAACGGAAAAGCATCTGTGGTATTTGAAAGTCTTGAACCCGGCACTTATGCCGTGATCGCCTTTCACGATGCTAACGGAAACGACAAAATGGATTTTGAAACAAACGGGATGCCTAAAGAATCGTACGGTACGTCAAATAATATTATGTCTATGGGGCCGCCACGCTGGGAGGATAGCAAATTTGAAATGACGGAACAATCTACTGCTCTGGAGATTCGTTTTTAATGAGATCTAATCTTTCGAAAACATCTAAATTTTACATGTTATTTCCCTTCGATTTTCATTAAAAAACCAAATGGTCATTCTATTTTTGATGTCTAATATATAAGTATGACCATTACTCAATTAAAATATGTGTTGGCCGTTGCCGAAAATCAAAATTTCACCAAAGCTGCGGAAAAGACTTTTGTAACTCAGCCTACCCTGAGTATGCAAATTCAAAAGCTGGAGGATGAACTGAATGTTTTGATATTTGACCGAAGCAAAAAACCCATTGAACTTACTGATGTTGGACAAAAAATTGTGCAGCAGGCGCGAAATATTGTGAACGAGGCTAATCGTATAAGTGATATTGTTGATCAACAGAAGGGATATATTGGAGGAGAATTTAAACTGGGAGTCATCCCAACCGTTATGCCTACATTGCTACCTATGTTTTTGAGAAATTTCATTAAAAAATATCCCAAGGTAAAACTAAAAATTGAAGAACTACCTACCGAGACCATAATAGAGCGACTTCAGGAAGGGCATCTGGATGCAGCAATAGCCGCAACACCGCTTAAACTGGAAAATATTAAAGAACGTCCGCTTTATTATGAGCCTTTCGTTGCTTATATGCCCGAAAACCAAAAACTACAGGAAAACGAAAAAATAGACGTATCAAGTCTTGATCTTGATCAAATGCTTCTGCTGGAAGACGGACATTGTTTTAGAGATGGTGTAATTAATCTGTGTAAGACTAACCGTAATTATGAAGATGAAATTTTCTCTCTTGAAAGCGGAAGTTTTGAAACTCTAGTAAAACTGGCTAATGAAGGTTTAGGAATGACACTTCTGCCCTACCTGCATACTTTGGAAATTAAAGACGCGGAACAAAAACATTTGCATCATTTTAAAGATCCTGCACCGGCTCGTGAGGTGAGTCTTTTATATCACAAAAGTGAACTTAAAATGCAAATCATTGAGGCCCTGCGCAATACCATCGCAGGCGTCGTAAAAGGAGCCATCACTTTTCAAAATGTACAGATTATAAGTCCATTGCCACAGGGCAAGCCTGTTGCAAACTAAAAGAGGCTTCTCGATCGAGAAGCCTCTTTTAGTTTATACATTTAAATAAACAATGCATTGATTTAATTCCGGATTCGTTTTGGTCAGGTCCTGAATCCAAACCCGTAATTCCTCAATTTCATAAGGAAGTAAACGTTTTGCAGCTTTTTGTAATTCCTTGCAAAAAAGCACACTATCAAAACTCACTTTTTTTAAAACAGTTTTGGTGTACTCAAACATTGCTCTTGCCATATTCGAATTGTTTTTGGTTAAAGTATTGTTTAAGTAGTTTTGAGTCGAATAATCTATCTTTTTATTAGTTTGTTCTAAAAATAAGATTTTAATTCTTAATGAACTGTTAATGATTCAAAAACCTATTCACCAAATAGGGATTAAAATCTATTATCGCCGTCAAGGAGATCTCCCAAACCACCTAAAATACTTCCCTCACCTCGATCTTTACCACCTGCCTGGGGCGCCGCAGCCCAAACTCGTTTTGCCAGACGGCTAAATGGTAATGATTGAATATAAACCGTTCCGGGCCCGGTTAGGGTTGCAAAAAAGACTCCTTCGCCTCCAAAAAGTGTGTTTTTAATTCCTCCTACAAACTCAATATCATAATTTACGGTATGGTCAAAACCAATGATGCAACCCGTATCTACTTTAAGTTTTTCTCCAGCATGCAGTTCCCGCCTAAAGGTAGTACCGCCGGCGTGCACAAAAGCCATCCCGTCCCCTTCGAGACGTTGCATAATAAAGCCCTCACCACCAAAGAGTCCACGCCCCAGTTTTCTGGAAAATTCGATACCTATAGAAACCCCTTTAGCCGCACATAAAAAAGCGTCCTTCTGGCAGATAAAACGACCACCATTTTTAGAAAGGTCAATAGGTATAATTTTTCCGGGATAGGGAGATGCAAAACTTACCTTTTTCTTGCCAATAATCGTATTGTAATAGACGGTCATGAACATACTCTCCCCGGTAAGCAGTCTCTTACCGGCCCCAAATATTTTATTTAATAAGCCCGTATCATTTTTAGAGCCGTCACCAAAGATGGTTTCCATTTTAATACCATCTTCCATCATCATAAAAGTTCCTGCTTCGGCAATAACGCCTTCCTGAGGATCGAGTTCGATCTCTACATATTGCATTTCTTCGCCGAAAATCTGGTAATCTATTTCGTGTGATTCCATTTCTTAATGTTTTTTGATTGGATTAATAGGTAGCAGCGCGTTGAAATTTGTTACAGAAAGATTTAAAGTATGGTGGTCCTATTTCATTATTACAGTCAATACGTGATTGCAAAACCAGTTTGGGAAATGTATTGGTGAAACGTTTGTAAATTTCAACTCCGAGTACTTAACCTTTAACCCGTACGGTCCATTCAAAATCAAATGTACTCACCACAATCCCATCTTTGTTTGTTCCCACGCTTTGCATCCAAAAGGTCTGGCCTTGGCCAGTTTCTATCGTTTTCTGAATGGCTTCTCCAATCTTATGACCATCCTTACAGAGGAAAGTGATTTTTCCAGTAGCTTTTTTTGTAAATGAAGCTTTGTTGTTGGCTACCAGCATCGAAATTTTATGACCACTGTTACGTATCTGATCAATCACCATTGTGCCGGTACTCAGCTCTGCCGCCATACCCTGCACGGCCCAGAACATAGAATTAAAGGGATTTTGATTAATCCATCTGTGTGTAACGGTGGTTGTACAGCTCGTAGAACTGATTTTCCGCACCCTAACCCCACAAAGCCAGGCAGACGGCAGCTTAAACATTAAAAAAGTGTTGAATTTACCGGGTGTAACTGACATAATAGGTGATTTGATTTTCAAAAATAAACTTAAGAATTGACATACTACAATTTTTTAAAATGTTAAGTAAAAGTTAATTAATGGTACTTTGTATTGCATAATACCTTCTTTTGGATATATATTTGCATAAGAAATTAATAAGCAATGGAAACTAGCATTACTACCAGTCAAAAAAACACAGCCACTTTTATTCACCTTTCGGTGTTTAGTCAGTTTCTTTTTCCTCTGGGCAATTTTATTGCTCCCCTGATTATCTGGGCCGCTCTTAAGCGCGATTCGGTTTTTGTGGATAACCACGGCAGACGAGCACTCAATTTTCAGATGAGTACTTTTTTATATGCCATAGGTCTTATTCTTATTGCCATTCCTTTTTTAGTTTGGCAAGGTCTGGCAGCCGCTGGTGACAGAGGGTATATTGACGAGACTACCTTTGAAAATTTTGTCTTTCCGGGAGAGGCTTCCGGTCTTATCATTGTTGCTTTGGTTTTTGCCTTGTTCTTATTAGCTCTGTTTATTATAAGCTTGTTTTCAGTGATATCTGCCGCGGTAAGTGCCAGTAATGGAGAATCCTACACTTATCCGCTTTGTATAAACTTTTTAAAACCGCTACCCGCTTCGCCTAGCGAAAAAACTTCGGCCTCATCAACTGAAGGGTAGCATGTTACCGTCAGTCGTAACCGATTGACACCATTAATCAATTAGCATTTCCCACACCGTGGGGTCAAAAAACGAACAGTTATTAATCGCTTAACAATGAGAATCTATGAAGATTGAAAACACAAAGGCGCAAATGCGCAAAGGTGTTTTGGAATACTGCATCCTTTCCATCCTTAAAGATGAAGATGCCTATGTAGCCGAAATACTTGACACGCTTAAAGACGCCAAGCTGCTGGTGGTTGAAGGCACTATATACCCTTTGCTCACCCGACTTAAAAATGCCGGTTTACTCAATTACCGCTGGGAAGAATCAACCAGCGGACCGCCACGAAAATACTACGGACTTACAGAAACCGGTAAGCTCTTCTTAAATGAACTATCATCAACCTGGGACGAACTTCAAAAAGCCGTCTCTTTGGTAACCAATCAAAAAGCAAAAAACAATGAATAAGACTATCAATATTAACCTTGCCGGCCTGTTTTTTCACATTGATGAAAATGCTTATGCTAAGCTACAACGCTATTTGGATGCTATTAAACGCTCCTTTACCGATGCTCAGGGCCGCGACGAGATCATACAGGACATTGAAGCCCGTATTGCAGAGCTTTTCACAGAACGTATCAAAAACGAAAGACAGGTTATAGGCCTTAATGATGTAGATCAAATTATTGACATCATGGGGCAGCCCGAAGACTACCAGATTGACGAAGAGTTATTTGAAGATGAGCCCGTTCATAAAAAACGATACACACGGGAATCTGCTAAAAAACTTTATCGCGATACCGAAATATCCTATATCGGTGGGGTTTGCGCCGGTCTGGGGCATTACCTCCAGATTGATGCGGTATGGCTGCGCATAGCTTTAATTCTGCTCACCATATTTTCCTGGGGTGGTTTTATACTGATTTATATTGCCTTCTGGATTTTTGTTCCCGAAGCACGAACCACTTCTGAAAAACTGGAAATGCGGGGAAAGCCCGTCAACATAGACAATATTCAGCGTAAAGTCAAAGAGGGCTTTGATACAGTTGCCGAATCGGTAAAAAATGTTGACTATGTTAAATATGGGAATAAGGCCCGTAGAGGTGCCGATTCTATTGCCGGTACGCTGGGCAGTATCATCATGTTTATTCTAAAGGCTTTCGTTAAATTCATAGGTATTTTATTAATACTCATTGGCGGTACAACCTTAATTGCCCTATTTGTAGCGCTCTTTACTGCAGGATCGCTTGATGTTTTTGGCGGAAAAGGCAGCCTTTGGGAGTATGCTGAGATGGCCAATACATCCGGCGCACCCTTGTGGCTCATTACGCTGTTGATATTTATCGCATTGGGAATTCCATTCTTCATGCTTTTTTATCTGGGTTTACGCATTCTGGTCAATACATTGAAGCGTTTAAGCCTTACGGCAAAATTAAGCCTGCTCGGTGTATGGCTGGTCGCTGTCCTGAGCGTAGCCGTTCTGGGAGCACGCCAGGGTATGGCTACAGCGGTTAAAGGAGAGTCGGTTACTACTGAAGTTTTGGCTATTCAACCTAATGACACGCTTACGGTAAAGATGAAAACTCAAAATGCTTTTGGAGCTGAACAATACCGAAACTCCAGCTGGAAAATACGTACTGATGCCGATGGGAACAAAGTGCTTTACAATCGGGATGTGGAAATCAGTATTCAGGAAAGTGATTCGCCGGAAGCTAAACTGGTCATAAAGCATATCGCTCAGGGAAGTTCTTATGATGAGGCGCAGGAACGGGCAGAAAATATCAGATACAATTTTGACTTTCAAGACCGTACCCTTTTGTTAGACAACTATTTTGTCACCGAATTAAAAAATAAATACCGCGATCAACAGGTAGACTTAATTCTGGCAATCCCGGAAGGTATGACGCTCTTTACTGATGAAAATATTGCCAGCTACCATCATAACTGGTATTCAGATTTACTCGATCGCAATTATGTAGGATATTATACATTAATGCAGGATTCAAAATTAATCTGTACCAATTGTCCTCCGGAAGAACTTGAAGAAAGCGACGATTGGGAATATTCAGAAAGCAACGATGAATCTTCAGTTGAAGCAGGCACCTCAGAATATCAGGAGGAAGTAGCTCCAAATCAGGACGGGGTTCAGGTAGAGCAAACGGTAACAAGACGAGATTCCATAAACTAATATTTACAATCTAAAATCAACCAAAATGACCGCATTAATCAAATTTATGCTAGCCGCAATGGCGTCAGCCCTATTGGTCTCCTGTAATTTCAACTTTGAAATGGGACAGATACAGGGAAATGGCAATGTAAAGTCTAAAAACCTGAATATGACTCAGACCTTTACAGAAGTTCACAGCAGTAATGGTTGGGATATCATCCTTCAAAAAGGAAACGCACCCTCGGTAACTGCAGAACTGGACGAGAATCTGTTTCAATACCTTGATGTACATTACGAAGGAAACACACTACGCATTAAGACTACTGACAATTCGAATATAGGCGATGCTACTTCACGTAAGATTTTTGTTACGTATGCAGAACCGCTAGAAGGCTTGCACGCCAGCAGTGCCTCAACAATCACCAGTGAAACCGCCCTTACAGGTAGTCAGCTGGATATCGAAGTGTCAAGCGCTGCAACCGTTAAGCTTCCTGTAGAAATCAGGGAAATTCAGGCCGAAGCCAGCAGTGCAGGGACCTTAAATCTGTATGGAGAGGCGCAAAAATTAAGATTTGAAGCCAGCTCTGCAGGTACTATTAATGCTAAAGACCTGCAGGCACAGGTATGTACTGCTGAAGCTTCAAGCGCAGGAACCATTAAAGTTTATGTCACCAAAGAACTGGAAACTAAAGCATCAAGCGCTGGCGACATTGACTACTGGGGAGAGCCTGAAAAAGTAGCGGTTACCGAAAGCTCTGGGGGAAATGTAAGCAAACAATAACTTACACGCATCAATCAAAAATCAATCAGTTAGAACCGCCTTAATTTTTTAAGGCGGTTTTTTCTTTTGATACTATTCCGTGATCAACCTTAAGCACCTAAAAAACCGGATATGGGAGCGGCAGTAAATGTTTATATTTGGGCTTTTTCTAAAACCTGCAATTGATTTTTCTTAAGCTTATCAGATATAAAAACCTGTTGATGATTCTGCTCACGCAGGTTCTGGTGCATTATGGCTTTTTAAAAGCGCTGCAACTTCCATCGGCATTGAGCGATTTCAATTTTTGGCTGCTCTGTATCGCCACTGTATGTATTGCCGCAGCAGGTTATATCATCAATGATCTTAATGATGTCGAAACCGACCGCATCAATAAACCGGCTAAAACCTACATTCCCCAACCCATTTCTGAAAAACAGGCATTTAATCTCTATCTGGTTTTCAACATTACCGGAGTGGGCCTTGGCTTCCTGATGAGTTATCATGTAGGTCTCACCAATTTTGCCTCATTGTTTGTTTTGATTTCGGCTTTGCTGTATGTATATGCGCAGCTTTTAAAACGCATTTTAATTCTTGGCAATCTGGTAGTGAGCCTTGCAGTTGCTTCTTCTATTTTCATCCTGATCGTTTATGACACGCTGCCCCTACTCCATCTGTATCGCCGGCAACTTATCACGCCTATGTCCATTTTGCGGGACTATGCTTTTTTCGCTCTAATGCTTAACTTTTTAAGGGAAATTGTCAAGGACATTCAGGATGCTAATGGGGATCATGCAGCAGGTATACG
>CAYNMH010000132.1:0-3820 GCA_964398145.1 uncultured Flavimarina sp.
GTGCACTACGCTTTAATTATGTCTACTCCTCCTGGAAAGAAGAACAGAAAACCCGAGGTGGCGAATTTGGATATGATATGTTTCGCATCAATGCTAAAGCTTCCTATAAAAAAGTTTTCCTGAATGCCGAATACCGACTGTATTCGGAAGCTTTTGGTGGCGGTTTCCTCAAACAGGGCTGGGTTGGCTATCGTTTTAATGAGCAAACTGAACTGCATGCAGGTTTGGTCTACGTGCCTTTTGGTATAAAACAATACAATTCGCATAACTGGTTTTTCAATATTACCTATTACGCAGGTCTGGAGGATGATCATGATATGGGGCTCAAATACCTGCACACAGGTGATCATTGGGATTATGCCATTGCCTTTTTTAAAAATGCCGAAGAGCTCAATTTTGGTGAAGATGTAGAAAACAGCAGCAGCAGGTACTCGTATGATGTTGTGGGCCGCAACAAAGAGACCAACCAGTTTAACCTGAATGTGGTACGTAAATGGGGGAATTCATTTAACAATCGTTTGGGATTTTCAGCTCAGTATGGAAATTTGTATAATATAGACACAGATCGCAACGGAGATCATTATGCCTTAGCCTTGCATTATGAATTGGACTGGCGAAGCTGGAATTTAAAAACCGAAATCATAACTGCCGTGCATAACCCACAAAATGAAGCCGGGCAATCAAACGAAATTATTCAAATGGGCGCCTACGGAACACCCTATGAAGTGGCTGCACACTTCAATATGTACACTGTGGCAGTCTCTAAAAAGATAACGCTCAACTGGGGTCCCGTTTCTCAAATCGAGATTTATAATGATTTTGGATATATGCAGAAAAAGGAGCGGGGTTTTACCGATTCGGCTCAAAATGTTACCGGAATACTGATAACGGCGGGTAATGTATATACCTATGTTGATTACGCCGCAGGGTACAACCATTCGTGGCTGGGAGGAAATTTTATCAATGATTTTTCGGTAGGGAATCCTGATGCGAAATGGGAAGCCCGGTTTAACATAAATATTGGATACTACTTTTAATAAAAAATTATGGCAAAAAAAATTACGCGAAGCGACGAAAAGAAATCAATATTCGGTCTTGAAGTTAACGGGCCGGTGTTTTTCACCTCGTCAATTTTTATAATCATCAGCATTGCCCTTACCCTTATTTTCAAAAAACAGGCAGAAGAAATTTTTAGTGATATTCAACACGCTGTTGCTGAGAATGCCGACTGGTTTTTCATTCTCACTATAAACCTTTTTCTTTTGTTTTTGATTTATCTGGCGGCAGGAAAATTCGGGAATATGCGTATTGGCGGACCCAAAGCTAAACCGGAGTTTAAAACCCTATCCTGGTTTGCCATGCTCTTTAGTGCGGGAATGGGGATTGGCTTGTTGTTTTTTGGCGTAGCCGAACCTATAAAGCACCTCAACAACCCGCCTACAGCAGAGCCCAACACGATTGCAGCGGCACAGGAAGCAATGAATTTCACCTTCTTACACTGGGGTTTTCACGCCTGGGGAGTTTATGCTCTTGTGGGATTGGCGCTTTCGTATTTCACCTATTCCAGAGGCTTGCCATTGACGATTCGGTCTATTTTTTATCCATTTTTAGGAGATAAAATTCACGGAAAAATTGGTGATGCCATCGATATTTTTGCAGTTCTTGCTACACTTTTTGGGCTCGCAACTTCATTAGGATTTGGCGTACAGCAAATCGCAAGTGGTCTCAATCACGTATTTGGTCTCCCTGACGGAACGCTAACTCAGGTACTCTTAATCGCCGGGATTACGTTAGTGGCAACCACTTCGGTTGTTCTGGGTGTTGATAAAGGGGTACGCATTTTAAGCGAATGGAACATGCGCGTGGCCGTGCTTTTATTGCTGCTCGCACTGGTATTAGGTCCTACCCTCTTTATCTTCCGCTCTTTTATAGAAAACACCGGAAGTTATTTTTTCAATTTCCTGAAAATTGCTACCTGGAGTGAAACTTTTGAAGGGACATCCTGGCAAAATGACTGGACGGTATTTTACTGGGGCTGGTGGATAGGTTGGTCGCCCTTCGTAGGTATGTTTATTGCCCGTATATCGAAAGGAAGAACTATTAGAGAATTTATTCTTGGGGTGTTGCTCGTGCCTTCTTTAGTTACCTTTTTCTGGATGTCGTCCTTTGGCAGTGTGGCTATAGAGCAGGCTTTGGGAGGTGACGGTACAATTGTCACCGCAGTAAAAGATGATATTGCCACGGCACTCTTTGTCTTTTTTGAAGATTATCCGCTTTCTATGGTGATTAATGTGGTGGCGGTAATCCTAATAGCAGGTTTTTTCATTACTTCATCAGATTCGGGCTCTTTGGTGGTTGACAGTCTTACTTCAGGAGGAAAAATTGAAGCTCCGGTAGGCCAGCGTATTTTCTGGGCAGTAACCGAGGGTACGGTTGCTGCTGTGCTGCTTATAGGCGGAGGACTTGAAGCTTTGCAAACGGCTACCATCGTTACCGGTTTGCCCTTTGCCATAATCCTGCTCATTATGTGTTACTCCCTGTACCACGGCCTACGAGAAGATTTCCAAAAAATGGAAAAGAAAAAATCACAGAAGCAACGGGATGATTATGAGGACGTCGTAAAAGAAATTGTAGAACGCAGAAACAAAAAAGCCTGATTATGGAATTCATAAAAAATATACTGGTCGCTCTAGACTTGTCTTCGCTTGATAATTACCTTATTGAATACAGTTCTTTTCTTGCAGAACAGCTGAATGTGGAACAGGTTTATTTCATTCACAACATCAAGAAATACGAAATTTCTGAACTTTTCGAGGAAGAATTTAAAGAGATCAATCTCGATCAGATCATAGGCGATGAACTCAACGAAAAAATAGAAAACCGCTTTAGCGCCCCTGCACGGTGGGAAGTTCTTATTTCAGAAGACTCAAATACCGAGTCGCTTATACATTATACCGCAAACAAATATCAAATAGATCTGGTACTTGTAGGGAACAAATCGGCAAAGAAAGGGACAGGTGTTGTACCTTCAAAACTGCTCCGCCTGCTTAAATGCAGTATTCTTTCGGTTCCTAAAACCGCACCAAAACAACTGGATCGGATATGGGTGGGTACTGACTTTTCCACACATTCCCGCAAGTCATTTTCATTTGCAGCACTGCTGAAAAGCAAGTTTAATATTCAGCTGAACGCGGTACATGTTTATCACGTGCCTATGCAGTTTTCGCCTTACATCACCCGGGAAGATGCAGCTGAAAAGATCGAAAAGCATTTACGGCAGAAATCCATCCGGTTTATCAAAAAATTAAATGGTAACGAGCCTAAAGAACTTCAGCTTATCTATGCTAAAGAAAAGAGCGTGATTGAAAAATTCACACTCGAAATTGAAAAACAAAAACCCGATCTGGTAATCCTTTCAGACAAAGGAAGCAACAACATATCTTCCCTGCTTATAGGGAGTCTCACTGAAGAACTCTTTGAAGAACACCTGAGCAGACCTTTGCTGGTTGTGAAATAAGAACAGTGGAATTGTGGAATCGTGAAATCGTGAAATCGTGAAATCGTGAAATCGTGAAATCGTGAAATCGTAAAAGTATATTTTTCACTTTTTAATTTTCACTTTTTAATTTTCACTTTTCACCTTACTTCTTTAATTGTAGTATTTCCTATTTCAACTATTTTACTTTACTTTGCATTTCAAAGTACTTTTACATGAAAACCAAAAACTACCTTAATGATATAGCCGACATCAAAACGATGATGAGCCGGTCATCCCGTTTTATGTCTATTAGCGGTCTCTCAGGAATCCTCGCCGGAGTGT
>CAYNMH010000132.1:3920-7673 GCA_964398145.1 uncultured Flavimarina sp.
CGGTCATCCCGTTTTATGTCTATTAGCGGTCTCTCAGGAATCCTCGCCGGAGTGTACGCACTGGTAGGCGCAACTTTTGCCTATATACACATCGCTTCTTATACTAATTCGGGTTATCAGGGCTATGAGCTTATATCGGATGATCTTAAATCCACCCTCTTTTTTAATCTGCTCGGCATTGCGCTCATCGTTCTCACCGCAGCCGTGCTCACCGGTGCTATACTCACCTACCGCAAAGCTAAAAAACTAAACGAACCCATCTGGAATCCGGTTTCGAAGCGGCTTCTGGCTAATTTTGCACTTCCCTTGATTACCGGCGGAATCTTTTGCCTGGTTTTACTGCAATACGCTATTGTAGGTTTAATAGCTCCCGCTACTCTTATCTTTTATGGTCTTGCGCTCATCAACGCGAGTAAATTTACAGTGGGCGATATTAAATATTTGGGACTCGCCAATGTTGTTATCGGTCTTATTGCAACCCAATTTATAGGATATGGTTTGTACTTTTGGGCCCTGGGTTTTGGGGTATTTCATATCATTTACGGAAGTATTTTATATCAAAAATACGATCGACCCTCTCCTATTCCCTCTCAAAAAGAGGCGAGATAGCAAGTCTTAAATCTATCGATAACACCTTGAAAAACATCATACAACATATTAATAAAGCCTTTGATCATCGAGTGCGTTTAGGCATTATGAGCATTCTCATGGTGAACGAGTATGCCGATTTTAATATGCTGAAAGAACTGCTGGGCGCAACAGACGGCAATATCGCCAGCCACACCAAAGCCCTTGAAAAAGAAAAGTATATTCAGGTCGAAAAATCATTTATTAACCGAAAGCCCAATACCCGCTACATTGCTACAGCTGCAGGGCGGCAGGCTTTTACAAAGCATATTGAAGCTTTAGAAAAACTTATTAATCCTAATGGATAAATCTATTTTTTTACCCCTTTACTTTGAAATACAAAGTACTTTATCAATGCTGCGTGAACTTGTGGTAGGTGCATCTTTCGACCTTACCAGTCGGTTTTATGTTCTTTTTAAAACGAATGAGCCCTGGGGCATTTCGCGGAGCCAGCTCCTGCGCTTTCCTGAGGAAAGTCTGGGTTTTCATTTAGGTTGCTTCCTTCTGAAGCATCGCTTTAATCCCCAGCCCCGTTGCGAAAATCACGATGTATTTCACGTGCTTACCGGTTATGAAACCGATACAGCCCAGGAAATTGCCCTTCAGTTTTTCTTATATGGCAATGGTAAACGCAGTGCATTTTTACACCTCGCCATGCTTGCAGGTATTTTCCTGTTTCCCGACCGGTACGCACTGTTTCGCGAAGCATATCAAAACGGAAATCAAGCCCAACGTCTTTTTGATCTGGATTATAAACTACTACTCAGCACCTCCATTTTTCATTTAAAAAAACAATATCTCACGCTTTAAAAATCATCTTATGAACACTACAAACTCAGAACCCAGTAAACTGATCTCATGGATCAAAAACTCAATCACAGCCCGTATGTTTATGGTGGGCTTTCTCACCCTTATTTTGCTTATCCCGCTGTTTTTTGTACAAAACCTTATTGAAGAGCGCGCGCTGCGACAGCACGAAGTGGTTGCAGAAATCAATGAGAAATGGGGTGAAGAAGTGCTTATTTACGGTCCGGTTCTCAAGATCCCCTACATCACTACAGTGAAGAAAACCCTTAAAGACACAGAGACCAATACTTTTGAAACGCAACTTGTAGAAAAAGAAGAAGTTGCTTACTTCTTCCCGGAGCGCCTTGATCTTAAAACACGGGTAAACCCTGAGATTAAAAACCGAAGCATTTATAAAACCACGGTTTACAATTCGGAAACCCAATTTTCGGGAAGCTTTGCCGTACCCGATTTTAGCGATGCTCCTTCAGAACCCGTAACTATTTTATGGGAAAAAGCGCGAGTGGTTTTTCAAACATCAAACCTGAAGGGGGTTAACGAGCAGGTAACAATAAGCCTGAATGAGACTTCGTATTTGTTTACATCAAAGTTTGAACAGCGCCCTGCAAAGAGTGTGGAGTCCGTTGCCTTGTATTTAATGGAAAGTGATGTTTTAAATACCCAAAGCCTACCGCAGCAGACCGCAGTTCCATTTACTATGAAATTGCACAGCAACGGGAGTCAGCAAATACGCTTTATCCCCATAGGGAAAACCACCGAAGCCCAAATCACTTCAGCCTGGGAAACCAATAATTTTATTGGAAATTTTCTGCCGTATAATCAGGATAAACTTGAAGGTACCGGTTTTGACGCCAAATGGAAAGTACTCGATATCAACCGTCCCTTTTCGCAGGAATTCTTCAATAATTTGCCGCAGTTGCACGAGTTTGCATTTGGCGTAAACTTTATGATTCCGGTAGATGAATATCAAAAAAGCGAGCGCACGGCAAAGTATGGTTTTCTGGTCATAGGCCTTACGTTTTTGATTTTCTTTCTCATTCAAACCCTGAGCAAAATAGGTGTCCATCCCTTTCAGTATCTGATGATCGGCCTGGCACTCATTATGTTTTACACGCTGCTTATTTCAATTTCAGAACACAGCAATTACTTCAACGCCTATCTGGTGGCTAGTATAGCCGTGGTGTTGCTTATTTCCCTGTATTCGCGCAGCATTCTTAAAAATTGGAAATTTCCAGTATTTATAGGGCTTTCGCTCACCCTGCTCTACAGCTTTATTTATGTCATCATTCAGCTTGAAAATTACGCGCTGCTGGTAGGCAGCATCGGCCTGTTTATCATACTTGCTCTGGTTATGTATGTTTCACGTAAGATAGACTGGAACTCGTAATAGATAAAAGACAGGAGAAGTTAGACTTTAGAATAAAAAATCCAAATATCGAAATATCGAAAGCTCACATATGAATTACTCATTTGAAAATTTTTACATGAAAGTGCGTGCTAATTTTTGGCATGCACTTTTCTATCTCTTTTGCCGATGGAGCCTGGCTCTGGGCTTTATATTAGCGGGTTATGTCAAAATCATAGGTGAACGCTTTGCCAGCGGTCTTGACATTAAACATCCAATGGGCGCTTATCTGGAAGCCTTGCACCATACCGGATTCTATTATCCGTTTATTGGTGTGGTACAGATCTTGGCGGGAATACTATTGCTTATCCCGCGCAGCACCTTGCTTGGAGCTTTATTGTATTTTCCCATCATCCTCAACATCTGGATGCTTTCCTGGGCAGTACGCTTTGAAGGTTCGCTGGTTTCGGCTACGCTGATGGTTTTGGCCAACCTGTATATTCTGCTTTACAATTATGACCGACTTAAATTTATTTTGCCATTCGGCGAAAAAGCACTGCACTACATGCCCCGTCTTAGGTTGAAAGAAGCTGAAAAGCATTCAGCAGGGGAGAATTTGCCGTTGCGCTTTAACCCGAATCTGGCCGGTTTACGCTCTCCTTTAGTTTCTAAAAAATTTCCCTGGGGGTTTTTAGGAATTGTAATCGCAGCTTTTGTCGTTACGGTCTTCGCTTCCAATCGCCTTTTTGAATTGATGCCTCGTAACAATTATCAGGATTGCGTAACCCGACTCAAAGATCAGACACCCGAAAAAGCCGGCTTTGATTTTTGCAACTGCATTCACAATCAGGGCAAAACTCTGGATATGTGTTTACAAGAATATGAATCTCTAAAACCCAAAAATTGAACTATAGTTTGCGGTTTGCGGTTTGCGGTTTGCGGTTTGCGGTTTGCGGTTTGCGGTTTGCGGTTTG
>CAYNMH010000133.1:0-7546 GCA_964398145.1 uncultured Flavimarina sp.
TCGAGGGATCTATTAAATGTTTATTAAAACTGTCAACCTATTTTAGGACGACTCATAGGGATGGATTTAAATTTTATTGAAAATTTCCTCCATTTTTTCCTGTTCTTCTTTAGCAAGTTCTTCATCTACCAGGATACGACCGCTGTGCTCATCAGTAATGATTTTTTTACGACCGGCAATTTCTACCTGTACCTGTGGTGGGATGGTGAAAAATGAACCTCCGGAAGCACCACGCTCAATAGCAACCACTGCAAGGCCGTTGCGTACGTTAGAACGAATACGCTTATATGCTTTTACCAATCGCTCGTCAATCAGCTCTTCGTAGCTTTCACTTTTGGCAAGCAAAGCTTCTTCTTCTTTTTGAGTTTCGGCAAGAATTTCTTCCAGTTCGTCTTTCTTATGTTTCAGGTGGGCTTTGCGCTCTTCAAGACGCTCTTTGGTATTGCCGATTACCTCGTTTTTCTGCTCAATCTGTGCTCGAAACTCACGAATATTTTTCTCTGCAAGTTGAATTTCAAGTTCCTGAAATTCAATCTCCTTGCTTAGCGAATTGTATTCGCGGTTATTGCGCACATTTTTTTGCTGCTCAGAATATTTCTTAATTGCTGCCTTAGCGTCTTCAATCAAGATTTTTTTAGCCTTAATCTGATCATCAATAAGGCTTAATTCACCTCCTAATTTTTCAAGTCGGGTATTTAATCCCGCAACTTCATCTTCAAGATCTTCAACTTCCAAAGGAAGCTCGCCACGCACGTTGCGTATGGTGTCGACGCGAGAATGGATCAGTTGCAAATCGTATAATGCTCTGAGTTTTTCTTCTACGGTCGCTTCGTTCTTTTTTGCCATATTATAAATACTTAATAGGATTGGTGTTTTCTTCTGATAAAACGACTGCAAAATTAGTAAATTTTTTCGTAAGAAAGTCTGCCAGAATATTTTTTGTGTATTGTTCGCTTTCGTAGTGCCCTATGTCCAGTAATACCAGCTGACCTTCAGCCTGATAAAACTGATGGTACTTTAAATCTGCCGTAATAAAGGCATCGGCTCCTGCAGACTTTGCCGCTTCGATGGCAAAGCTTCCGCTGCCGCCTAAAACCGCAACGCGCTTGATTGGCTTATTGCGCAATGCCGAATGACGAATACCTTCAGCTTTAAAGACCTTCTTGACTTTATTTAAAAAAGTGGTTTCATCAATAGGTTCAGGTAGATTTCCGATCATTCCCATGCCCAGATTTTGATTGGAGTTGTCCAGGGTGGTTAGTTCATATGCTACTTCTTCATAAGGATGAGTCTTAAATAAAGCTGAAAGCACTTTAGACTCGAGCCGGGCTTCAAAAGTAATGTGGATTTGTTTTTCGGCTTCGGTATGCAGCTTTCCTTTTTCGCCCACAACGGGGTTACTGGCAGAGTTTCCTTTAAAACTGCCTTCACCTTCCAGGCTAAAACTACACTCCTCGTAGTTGCCAATGTTACCTGCACCGGCATCAAACAAAGCTTTCCGAACGTCCTTAAAAGAATGATGGGGAATGTAGGTGGTCAGTTTTTTGATTGCCGCTTTTTTAGGAATCAAAACCTTGCGGTGAGTGAGGTTGAGAGCATCGCACATACCCTTGCTCACCCCGTGAGGCACGTTATCCAGTGCCGTATGAATCGCATAAATGGCAATGTTATGTTGAATGGCTTTAAGTACCACCCGTTCTACATAATTCTTTCCGGTTATCTTTTTGAGTCCGCTAAAAATTATGGGATGGAAGCTTACGATGAGGTTGCACTGTTGGGTAATAGCCTCGTCCACCGTTTTTTCAAGGGTATCCAGAGTTACTAAAATCCCATTGATCTCAGCCTTGGGATCTCCTACCAAAAGGCCCACGTTATCAAAATCTTCAGCATTGGCCAGCGGGGCAAAATCCTCAAGTGCTTCTATTATAGTCTTCAGTTGCATAAACGTGTACTGTATTTGGTAAAGTTAGGCAATGCGTTTTGGACCGCAAGACTTCAGTCTTACCGTAGAACGATTGCATGTGAGGTAAAAGTAATACCTTCGGGCTTATGAAAAAGTTGCGACTCCTTCTTTGGCCTTTTGCTGTTGTATACGATGGGATTACCCGGTTGCGCAATTTTCTCTTTGATACAGGACTGTTTAAGCAGCAGCGCTATGATTTTCCGCTCATTGGTGTAGGAAACCTTTCAGTAGGCGGTACGGGTAAAACCCCGGTGATAGAATACTTAATCCGATTGCTTCAGGATAAGTATTCGGTAGCAACGTTGAGCCGGGGTTATGGTCGAAAAACCAAAGGATTCCTGGATGTACGCCCTGAGCTTTCTGCAGCAGAGGTTGGGGATGAACCCCTTCAGTTTGCAAAAAAATTTGATGAAGTTCAGGTAGCCGTTTGTGAAAAACGGAGTTTGGGGATTAAGCATTTATCTGAAAAGCCGAAAAGACCGGAGGTGATCTTGCTAGACGATGTGTACCAGCATCGTCACGTTAAACCCGGCTTATTGATTTTGCTTAGCGCATTTGACGATTTGTTTTATCAGGATTATGTGCTGCCGGCCGGAAACCTGCGGGAGTCGCGAAGTGGAGCGTCCCGTGCAGATGTCGTCATAGTGACTAAATGTCCCGTAGATCTTTCCGGGGCTATGCAAACTGAGATTAAAAATCAAATTACACGGTATACGGAAGCTCCGGTTTATTTTTCAGGTATTGCTTATGGAGTGCCGGCAGGAAAAGCGGGACAGGTGACCTGGGATTTATTTCAAACTGAAAAAATAACCGTGGTGACCGGAATTGCAAAACCAAAACCCTTTTTAGATTATCTGGACCAACTTAGAATAGACTACGAACATCTGGAATTTAGGGATCATCACACATTTAGCCCAGCAGAATTGAATAGGTTAGATCAGAAAACCAAAATCTTGACTACTGAAAAGGATTATGTGCGCTTACAAGATAAACTGAAAAACGCCGAACTATATTATCTGCCTGTTGCTGTGCAATTTTTAGCAGAAGGGGATGATTTTAATAATTTGGTTTTAAAATTTATGGCAGACTATTCCCGTAATTAAAGAATTACATTTTTGCGTTTTAGCGCGTTGTGAATCTTAAAGAAAAATTCTTCGACTTTATACGGTTTCGGGATGATGTCGTTAAAACCTGCCAGATAGAAATCATCAATATTCTCATCGATTGTAACTGCAGTTAACGCAAGAATAGGCAAATCTTTATTGAACTCTCTGATTTTCTGAGTGGCTTCAATACCGCTTATTCCGGGCATGTGTATGTCCATAAGAACGAGATCATAGGTTTCAAAACGCACCTTTTCAATAGCGATCTCGCCATTGTCTGCAACATCACATTTCATTTCATTCTTTTCCAGAATTTTTCGCGTGATCATCTGGTTAATTTTATTGTCTTCAACCACCAGAATGTTTCTGCCTTTCAATGCTTCGTAATCTATATCGTACACTTGTTCTTTCGGTTCTTTTTTGTTTTGAGTAAGTCCGTATTTGATATCAAAGAAAAATTTAGATCCTTTCCCCAGCGTACTTTCCAGTTCAATTTTACTTTTTTGAAGGGTAAGCAGGCGCTTAACAATAGAAAGCCCAAGCCCGGTACCGCCAAATTTTCGATTGATTTGTACAGAACCCTGAGTAAAGTTTTGAAAAATATCTTTTTGTTTCTTTTTACTGATTCCTTCTCCGGTGTCTTCTACCTCAAAGTGCAGATACGTTTGGGTATCGTTTCTGCTTAACTGTTTAATACGTATAAAGATATCGCCATCGCGGGTAAATTTATTGCCGTTGCCAATAAGATTTATGAGTATTTGTGAGATCATCAGGGGATCTCCGATGATTTGTTGGGGGATTTCATTGTCGTATTCCAGGTGTAACTTATTGCCTTTTTCCTGGGCTGAGCGCTCCAATGCAAAAAGAACATCATCTACGCGCTTACGGAGGTTAAAGGTTGCCTGCTCCACTTCAACTTTATCTGCTTCAAGCTTGTTGAGGTCAAGAATGTTATTGATAAGCGAAAGCAGGTATTCCCCGGAAAACTTCAGGGAATCCAGGTGTTTCTTTTGCTCTTCGGTAGGGTTTTCGCTTAGGAGTAAGTGGGTTAGCCCGGTAACCGCATACATAGGAGTACGCAATTCGTGAGTGATGGTAGATAAAAACTGAGCTTTAACCACAGAAGCCTTTTCCGCATTTTCTTTGGCGATGATCAGCTCGGCATTCTTAGCCTGCAGCAGTTCGTTTGCCTTAGCTCTTAAATTGTTGTTTTTATAGAGCGACAGGGCGAGAAGGCATAATATAGTAAACAGGGCAATTATTAAAACGGTCGTTATTTTATTAGCCTGAACCCGTTTGGTTGCGTCATAATTTTCGGGATTAATATCAGCCATCAATGCATTGCGTGCAGCTAGATTACGCGTGCTCGCAAGATCATCCTGAAAATACAACTGAGCCTTTGTGGTATAGGATTTTAGGTAATCCAGAGCTTTTTTATCGTTGCCCATTTCGGCAGAAATTTCGCTCAAAAGCTTTAATGCATCCGTTTCCAGGAGGGGGTAATTTTCCTCCGAACTCATTATTAAAGCCTTACTGGCTTCGTCAAAACCGGGCTGTAATTCCTTTATATTCTGAAGACTCTTTCCTTTTAGTAAATGCAGTCTGGCAAGGTTGAAATTGTTTCGGGTATCGTTGAGTTTATTCAGTAGCTGTTGCGATTTCTTGAATTCTTCCAGAGCTTCTGTGTCTTTTTTCTGATGTTGAAGTAAGGCACCTTTGTACAGGTGTGCAGAAGCCAGACTCTCCCGTCCGGTTTTATCTCCCGAATTGGCAAAAATAAGGATAGACTGATCCAGATATTTGAGCGCTTCCAGATAGTTGTTGGTTTTCATCAGCAACTGCGCATAGGTCAGGTAATCTTCTCCCAATCGTGAAGTTTCCTGTAATTGCTGATGAATTTTTATGGCATCGTGAATTTCCTGAAAGGCTTTGTCAAATGCACTCTGCTCCAGATATACCTGTGCAAGCAGTTGCTGGCTAATACCAACGCGGCTTTGGTTGTTGATTTTGCGTGCAAGTTCCTGTGCCTCTTTAAATTTGGCGATAGACTTGTCAAACTCTGCGGTACCAATCGCGTTAATACCTTCTAAGAGCAAGCGTTCCACCTGAATCTCCTGCGTGGTCTCCAGATTTTCAGGCTTTTGACCAAAAACCGTGAGGCTGAATAAAACGAAAAGTGCTACAACAAAATTTCTGTCGATGGGCATTAGAGCTTTCATTAAGTTACTAATATAGCCACTTTGTCTAAAAAACCTGTTTTTTTAGCTAAGATTTTTAAGAAACCTTACTAATCAAATCGATCAGGCGTGCCGAGTATGCGGTTTCATTATCATACCAGCCTATGAGTTTGACTAGATTACCTATTACTGAAGTCATTTGACCGTCTAAAATACATGAATGCGGGTTTCCTACTATGTCAATAGAAACTAAAGGAACTGTCGTGTAAGCCAGAATTCCTTTTAACGAACCTTGTGAAGCTTTGAGAAAAGCTGTGTTTATTTCTTCAATCGTGGTTTCCCGGGCAACATTTAAAGTAACATCGGTGAGAGAGCCATTGGGTACGGGTACCCGAATGCCGCAACCGCCTATGACGTCACCGAGATCGGGAAATATTTTAGTGAGGGCTTTAGCCGCTCCTGTGGTTGTGGGTACAATAGATTGACCTGCAGCGCGGGCTCTGCGCAGGTCGGGATGGGGCTGATCGTGCAGGCTTTGATCTGTGGTATACGAGTGAACCGTAGAAATGTAAGCCTGTTTAATGCCGCAGAGATCTTTAACCACTTTGATCATGGGTGCCGCATTGTTAGTGGTGCAACTGGCATTGGAAATCATGCGATCTTCAGGCTGAAGCAATTCATCATTGACACCCAGCACCACCGTTTTGACGTGCTCATCGGCAGGAGGGACACTTAAGATTACTTTTTGTACTCCGTTTTTTAGATGTCCTTCAAGTTGGTCATAGGTTTTAAATTTTCCACTTGACTCCACCACGATATCAACCTTCTCCTGTTGCCAGGGAATTTCAGCCGGAGTGCTTTCCTGAAAAAAGCGTACCGGTCTTTGATTAACTTCTAAATAGGAATCCCGAAAGTCAACTTCCGCATCAAAAATACCGTGAATACTGTCGTACTTAAGCAAATGAGCGAGCGTTTCACCTTCGGCTTTATCATTAATGGCCACAACCTCAAGATGGGGATGTCCATGCAAAAGTCTGAACAGTCTTCTGCCAATGCGCCCAAAACCATTGATGCCGATTTTGACTTTAGTCATGTGCAAGCGTCTAATTAATATGCTTCTGAGCTTTATAGGAAGAACGTACCAGCGCACTGCTTTCTACGTGTCTAAAGCCCATTTCAAGACCAAATGTCTCGTACTTTTTAAACTGGTCTGGAGTGATGAATTGTTTGACCGGCAGGTGTTTTTTAGAAGGCTGAAGATACTGGCCTATGGTAACAACATCAACATCTGCCTCGCGCAGATCGCGCATCGTTTGCAATACTTCTTCTTCCATTTCGCCCAGTCCCAGCATAATCCCGGATTTGGTACGATTTATTCCCTGTTGTTTCAAATACTTAAGGACTCCCAGACTTCGGTCGTACTGCGCCTGAATACGCACTTCGCGGGTAAGCCTTTTGACGGTTTCCATATTGTGGGATACCACTTCAGGTGCCACTTCAACAATTCGATCGATATTCCGCTCGTTTCCCTGAAAATCGGGAATTAAGGTCTCTAGTGTAGTTGACGGGTTCATGCGTCTGATGGCATTTACCGTTTCAGCCCACATAATAGAACCCATATCTTTAAGATCGTCTCGATCTACCGATGTGATTACGGCGTGCTTGATTCCCATTAATTTTATAGAGCGGGCCACTTTTTCAGGTTCTTCCCAGTCTAAAGTATCCGGTCTTCCGGTTTTTACACCACAAAATCCGCAGGAACGCGTACACACATTCCCCAGGATCATAAAAGTCGCTGTTCCTTCACTCCAGCATTCCCCCATATTAGGACAGCTTCCGGAGGTGCAAATGGTATGCAGGTCATACTTATCAACCAGACTTCTGAGTTCAGTATATTTTTTTCCGGTAGGTAATTTTACCCGTAACCATTTGGGTTTGGGTTGCCGTACCGGTGCAGTTGTCGTTTCACTATTCATCGCCAATTTTTTTGCCTTGCAAAGATACAAACTGTAGTTCAATTTGCAGTGTATCTGCGTGCGCGTCATGAGTAGTTTAGCACAGAGAGCGGTTCACCTTCTAACTTGTGTTAACTCTCTTAACACCAGCTTGCTGTAAGCGTTAAAGATATAGTAATTAGGAATTTCTTGGGAGAAATGCCTTCGGAATGGGGCTATTTTTACAGCAGTAATATTAAACAAAGGAATCATGAAACGTCTAACAATACCATTTTTGATAATTGCAATACTTACAGGGATATATGGTTTCGGAGGTTTTAATCTTTGGTGCACCGAAGCTTCCAGAGT
>CAYNMH010000134.1:0-7499 GCA_964398145.1 uncultured Flavimarina sp.
TTTTTGTTTTCCTTTATCGGCTTTGCTCAGGAATCTATTGTAAAAAATATTCCGTTTAAAAATATAGGTCCTACGATTATGAGTGGCCGTGTGGTTGACATTGATGTGAATCCACAAAACAGTGCCGAGTTTTATGTGGGTTATGCCACCGGCGGAGTATGGCACACCGTCAATAATGGGATTACCTTTGAGTCGGTTTTTGATGCAGCACCCACCCAAAACGTAGGAGATATCGCTATTAACTGGGAGGAGAATATCATCTGGATAGGAACCGGTGAGACCATTTCTTCCCGTTCATCCTATGCCGGAATAGGGATTTTAAAAAGTACGGATGGCGGTAAAACCTGGGAGCAAAAAGGGCTTCTTGATTCGCATCACATCAGCGATATTGTTTTAGATGAAACGAATCCTGATGTTGTTGTAGTAGGTTCTTTAGGGCATTTGTATTCCCCTAACGAAGAACGCGGCGTATTCAAAACCACCGATGGCGGCGACACCTGGACCAAAACACTTTTCGTAAGCGATCAGGCCGGGATTATTAGCCTCGTTGCTGCGCCCGATAACCCAAATGTGATGTACGCTGCGTCCTGGGATCGCGAACGTGCTGCGTGGAATTTCAGAGGAGCCGGGGTCAATTCAGGGATTTATAAATCTACAGACGCGGGTGATACCTGGCAGCTGGTAAGTGCGGATACTGCGTTTCCGCAGGGCGAAGGCACCGGGCGTATAGGTTTGGCCGTAGTGGATGCCAACACCGTTTATGCCGTTCACGATAACCAGAATTATAGAGATGAAGACGAAGAGAAGGAGGATAAAAAGAAAGATGAGTTGGAGCCTGAGCAATTTCAGCAAATGAAGAAAGCCGAATTTTTGGCGTTGGAAGAAGCAAAGCTAAAAGACTACTTGCAAACCAAACGTTTCCCCAGAGAATACGATGTGCAGAAGGTTAAGGACCTGGTTAAAAATGACGAACTCAAACCGATCGATTTCTTTAAATACACCTACGATCGCAATGCACCTGAAGAAGAAGGTGAGGTGATAGGGGCCGAAGTATTTAAAACCACTGATGGTGGTAAAACCTGGAACCGAACCCACGAAGGGTATATTGATGACTTCTTCTTTTCGTACGGTTATGTTTTCGCAGAAATGACGGTAAACCCACAAAATCCCGATGAGTTTTATATGGTGGGTGTGCCCATTGTAAAATCTACAGACGGCGGAAAAACATTCAGCTATATCGACGAACCCAATCTGCACGTAGATCATCACGTGGTGTGGATTGACCCTAAAATGCCGAATCACCTTATTAATGGAAACGATGGTGGTCTCAATATGTCTTACGACGGTGGAAAAACCTGGTCTAAACTCAATTCGATGCCTTTGGGTCAGTTTTATGCGATCAATGTAGATTATGAAAAGCCCTATAATGTATATGGAGGATTGCAGGATAACGGTACCTGGAAAGGGCCTAGCACCTACGAAGCTTCAAAAGAATGGGAGGCCGAAGGTAAATATCCCTACGAGCGCGTAGGAGGCGGCGATGGCATGCAGGTGCAAATAGACCGCAGAAACAGCGATATCATTTACGTAGGTTCACAGTTTGGGTATTACAACCGCATCAATCTGGAAACCGGTGACCGCGAATTCATTCGACCCAGTCACACGGTGGGTGAAGAACCTTACCGCTTCAACTGGGAAACGCCAATTTTGCTTTCTTCGCACAATCAGGATATTTTGTATCTGGGCGGAAACAAACTGATGCGTTCCATGAATCAGGGGAAAGGCTGGACGGCCATTTCGCCAGATCTGACCACCGGCGGTAAAAAAGGCAATGTGCCTTATGGAACCTTAACCACTATCAGCGAATCTCCATTTCAGTTTGGATTGATTTACACCGGTAGTGATGATGGACTCATTCAGGTGACACAGGATGCCGGTGGAAGCTGGGATGTGATCTCTGAAACACTTCCGCAGGAATTGTGGATCAGTACGGTTTTGGCTTCGAAACATAAAAAGAGTCGCGTTTATGCAGCTCTAAATGGCTATCGTTACGACGATTTTAAACCTTATGTTTATGTGAGTGAAGATTATGGTAAAACCTGGAAAGACATCAGTGCTAACCTGCCAGATTCTCCTGTAAACGTGATTATCGAAGATCCGGTAAAAGAAAATATCCTGTATTTGGGTACTGATGAGGCTTCTTACGTTTCATTTGATAGCGGAAAATCCTGGGAGTTATTTAAAGGAAGTATGCCGGCAGTGGCGGTACACGATCTGGTAGTGCAGACCGAAGCAAACGATCTTGTGGTTGGTACACACGGCCGCTCAATTTTTATTTCCAACTTAAATGATATTCAAAGTTTTGATCCTGCTAAGACCGAAACTTTACAGCTTTTTAAAATAGAGGATGTTGATTATTCGACCAACTGGGGGCGAAGCTGGAGCGCCTGGAATGAGCCTTATACTCCAGAGATTCAGATCGGTTTTTATGCCCCGACAACTGGGAAGGCTACTTTAGAAATTCAATCTGAAGCTGGAAAAATCCTTAAATCCTGGGAAGCTGAAGTTGATAAGGGCTTTAATTATGTGGCTTATGACCTGAGTATAACCGAAGATGGCAAAGCCCAATTGGAAAAAGCAACTAAAGACCTCAAAATCAAGAAAGCCGATAACGGAGTATTCTACCTTCCTGCCGGAAAATATACAGTCGAAGTGAGTCTTGGCGGAAATTCTAAAACCACAACTCTCGAGGTAAAGGAAGGCAGTCGTCGCAGAGATGCTGCGCAGGCTGCAGCTAACAGTCCGGAAGAAGACTAACTGATGGAGCTAAACTTAAGCATCCCGGCATTGTTATTTCCGGCGATATCTTTAACGATGTTGGCTTATAATGCGAGGTATCTGGCTATTGCAGCGCTTATTCGTGATTTGCATAAGCAGTATCAAAATCATTCTTCCAATCCCGTTAAAAAGCAAATCAGGCAATTGCGTAAGCGCCTGGGGATTATCAAGGCTATGCAGGCGATGGCAATTGTGAGTTTCATTCTGGCTGTTTGCACCATGTTTTTGATTTATATAGAACTCAAATTTGCTGCAAATCTGTTTTTTGGAATCAGTTTGGTTGCCTTGATGATTTCTCTAAGCCTGTCATTTATTGAAGTACAGTTGAGCACCAAAGCTTTGGGTATTCAGCTTAATGATATGGAAGATTAGACTGGTTCTTATAAAGGAGAGTTCGATGTTATCAGCATGTTTTTGTCCTTCTAAAATATTCAGTATCAGAACTCAGTTTTAGAAATTTTTAAGATTACCTGTTTAATCTTATGGCCTTGTTTCAAAGGTTTTCGCTGGAAACCTTAAACAATTTCCCCGCTATTTAAAACCATTCCAAAAGCAGGCTTAAAACTTGTAAAAACAAGCGCTGAGCCGTATTTTTGCATCACTAAATTAAAAACGTAAATAAATGGGAATCATTTCCTCTTCTATCGCCCGAAAAGTTGCCATGGCACTTTCAGGTTTGTTCCTTGTATTGTTTTTAGGTCAGCATTTTACGATTAATGTTACTTCGACTTTTAGCCCGGAAACTTTTAACTCCTGGTCTCATTTTATGGGCACCAATTTCTTGGTACAGGCCATTTTACAGCCTGTTCTGATTTTTGGAGTTATTTTTCATTTTGTGCTGGGTTTTATTTTAGAAGCCCGTAACCGTGCAGCCCGTAAAATCAGTTATGTGAGTTTTAAAGGGAATGCAAACTCGACCTGGGTAAGTCGCAATATGATTTATACCGGTCTTGTGGTGCTTGCATTTCTGGGACTTCACTTTTACGATTTTTGGTTTCCGGAGATGGTTTATAAATATGTGGAAGCCAACCCTACAGATGCTACCCGTTATTACGGGGAGTTAGTCGAGAAATTTCACGATCCCCTGCGCACAGGTTTTTATGTGATTTCTTTCGTATTCCTGGCTTTGCACCTGTATCACGGCTTTGCTTCGTCTTTTCAATCTGTGGGCTTTAATAACAAATATGCAGTCGGCTTGAAGAAGTTTGCCAAAGTATATGCCATTGCAATACCGGCAGGCTTTGTTTTCATCGCGCTGTTTCATCATTTTAATCACTAGACCATGTCAGCATTAAAATCAAATATACCAGAGGGACCGCTTGCTGAAAAGTGGACCAATCATAAAAATGAGATTAACCTCGTTAACCCGGCAAACAAGCGGAACATTGATGTTATCGTTGTGGGTACCGGGCTTGCAGGAGGTAGCGCAGCTGCTACACTGGCAGAACTGGGCTACAATGTAAAAACATTTTGCTACCAGGATTCGCCAAGACGTGCGCACTCTATCGCTGCACAGGGAGGTATTAATGCTGCGAAAAACTATCAGGGAGACGGGGATTCTAATTACCGTTTATTTTACGATACAATTAAAGGAGGAGACTACCGTTCGCGCGAAGCAAACGTGTACCGACTTGCTGAGGTTTCGGGTAATATCATTGACCAGTGCGTGGCACAGGGTGTTCCTTTTGCCCGAGAATACGGTGGGTTGCTTGACAACCGTTCTTTTGGTGGGGTTTTGGTTTCCAGAACCTTTTATGCGAAAGGGCAGACCGGGCAGCAGTTGCTTTTAGGAGCTTATTCTGCTATGAACCGACAAATTAACCGTGGTAAAATTCAGCCTTACAACCGTCACGAGATGTTAGATCTGGTACTGGTAGACGGTAAAGCCCGTGGGATTATCGCCCGTGACCTGGTAACCGGTGAGATTGAAAGACATTCGGCTCACGCCGTGGTTCTGGCAAGTGGTGGTTATGGTAACGTATTCTTCCTTTCTACCAATGCGATGGGAAGTAATGTAATGGCTGCCTGGAGAGCCCACCGTCGAGGGGCTTACTTTGCAAATCCGTGTTATACGCAGATTCACCCTACCTGTATTCCGGTTTCGGGGGATCATCAGTCTAAATTAACCTTGATGTCTGAATCGCTGCGTAATGACGGTCGTATTTGGGTGCCTAAGAAAAAAGAAGATGCTGAAGCGATACGTGCCGGTAAATTAAAGCCTACCGAAATTAAAGAAGAAGATCGCGATTACTATTTAGAGCGTCGTTATCCTGCATTTGGTAACCTGGTGCCTCGTGACGTAGCTTCCAGAGCTGCAAAAGAGCGTTGCGATGCGGGTTTTGGAGTAAATAAAACAGGAGAAGCGGTATATCTTGATTTCAAGAGTGCGATCATTCGCTACGGAAAAGAAGAGGCTTTAATTCACGGAAATCAAAATCCTTCTGACCAGCAGATCTACGATTACGGTAAAAGAGTAGTTGAAAATAAATACGGAAACCTGTTCCAAATGTACGAGAAGATCGTAGATGAAGATCCGTACAAAACCCCGATGATGATATATCCGGCTGTGCATTACACAATGGGAGGTCTTTGGGTAGATTATAACTTACAGACTACCATCCCGGGCTGTTATGCAGCCGGGGAAGCTAATTTCTCTGATCACGGTGCTAACCGTCTTGGAGCTTCTGCTTTGATGCAGGGTCTGGCAGACGGGTATTTTGTATTGCCTTACACGATTGGTGATTACCTTTCAAAAGACATTCGCACCGGTAAAATCCCAACAGATTCCCCCGAGTTTGAACAGGTGGAAAAAGACGTTCGCGAGCGTATGAATAAGCTGATGAGCGGTAAAGGCACACATTCTGTTGATTATTACCACAAAAAATTGGGTAAAATCATGTGGAATAAATGCGGAATGTCCCGCAACGCGAAGGAGCTACAGGAAGCGATGGATGAGATTGCTGAGTTACGTAAGGATTTCTGGGAAAATGTAAAAGTACCGGGAACGATAGATTCTAAAAACGCAGAACTGGAAAAAGCCGGAAGAGTAGCAGACTTTTTAGAGTTAGGCGAGCTTTTTGCAAAAGATGCACTAACGCGTAACGAGTCTTGTGGTGGTCACTTTAGAGAAGAATATCAAACTCCGGAAGGTGAAGCACTTCGTGATGATGAGAATTTCAGTTTTGTCTCTGCCTGGGAATACAATGAAAACCCAAGAGAAGCCAAACTGCATAAAGAAGATTTGGTTTTTGAAAATATTGAAGTTAAAACTAGATCATATAAATAAATTATTAAGTTATTGGGTTATTTGAAATCAGGTTATTTTGGGTAATTACAAGTCATTTGAAGAATTGGCTTGCTGGCAGGAAGCGCGCAAATTAAGAAATCACATTAGCAAGAATGTGATAAAAAAGTTTCCTGTTTCTGAAAAATACAGCTTGAGGGATCAGATACTGAGATCTTCAAGATCTATTGGATCGAATATAGCTGAAGGCTTTGGGAGATTTCATTATCAAGAGAATATCCAGTTTTGTAGAATAGCAAGAGGTTCGCTCTATGAAACCTTAGATCATATGATTGTTGCTATAGACGAGAATTATATTAAGGAAAATGACTTGCAGGATTTTAAAGAGCATTTTAATAAGTGCCTGTTAATTTTAAATGGATATATAAAGTATCTCAAAGATAAAAAAGGCTTGAATAACTAAATAATTAATAACCTTATAACCTTGATTTTATAGGGTTTGATACTTTAGAATAAAGAATTAAATAGCTAAAAATTATGAAGCTAACACTCAAAATATGGCGTCAGGAAAACGCTAAAGCAAAAGGAGCGATGAAGACCTATCAGATAGATGGGATTGAAGGAGATATGTCTTTTCTTGAAATGCTTGATGTGCTTAATGAAGACCTCATCAACAAGGGAGAAGTACCGGTAGAATTTGATCATGACTGCCGCGAGGGTATTTGTGGAAGCTGTTCGTTACAAATTAATGGAGAGCCTCACGGTCCCGATCGTTTGATTACCACCTGCCAGTTGCATATGCGCAAGTTTAATGATGGCGATACCATTGTGATCGAACCTTTTAGAGCGACTGCGTTTCCGGTGATTACCGATTTGATTGTTGACCGTTCGGCTTTCGACCGTATTCAGCAGGCAGGCGGTTACATTTCGGTAAATACTTCGGGGAATACTGTAGATGCTAACGCTATCCCGGTCGAAAAGCAAAACGCAGATGATTCCTTTTACGCAGCTACCTGTATAGGTTGCGGTGCCTGTGTTGCAGCTTGTAAAAATGCTTCGGCTATGTTGTTTACATCAGCGAAAGTATCGCAGTACGCATTATTACCACAAGGTGAAGTAGAAGCAACAGAGCGAGTGCAGAATATGGTACGCCAGATGGACTTGGAAGGTTTTGGTAACTGTACCAATACTGGTGCCTGCGAGATCGAATGTCCTAAAGGGATTTCGTTAGAAAATATCGCCCGTATGAATCGTGAGTATATGAGTGCGGTTAGTAAAGGATAAGATTTCGCTTTTGCGAAAAACTATATACTTTTAATTTGACCTCACTGGTTTCATAAACCAGTGAGGTCTTTTATTTTGCTTATACTTACCCAAACAACCACTCCACGACATCATTCATCTTCGCGACTTTCAC
>CAYNMH010000135.1:0-1211 GCA_964398145.1 uncultured Flavimarina sp.
TTGCTCTTACCCACATTGGTGTCAACCTGTGCATTTTTTAGAGTGGTAAGAACCAGTAGGTTATAGCGTTCTCTGAACTGCACGTCTTCAACGGTTTTGTTTTCATATTTAGCGGGTAGTTTAACCTCGACTATACTGAAATAGTCGTTAAGTTCAAACGAATCAACCACCCCGCGCATACAGAGCTTTTTTGCCCAGCGTTCTGCACTTTCCTGTTCAGGATGCACAATCTCATCAACGCCTATGGCATTCAGGACATTCTCGTGCAGGTTGTTTACAGCCCGGCTGATGAGTTTTTTCACGTTTAGGTTTTTAAGCAAGGCGCTTACCATTACATTGGTCCCTTGATTTTCACCAATTGCCACGATAACAATATCGGTGTCCTTAAGAGGTAAACCGCTTACGGTATGCTCATCGGTCGCATCAAGACAAATTGTATGTGATATTTTTTCTTTAAATGCTTCTACCCGTTGCATTTTAATATCGATACCTATGACTTCGTTGCCCTGTGCAGTGAGTTTTTCGGCTAAAGATGCTCCAAAACTTCCCAGTCCAATAATGATGTATTTCATAATGCGTGTGACCTAATTTATTAATATTTCTTCGGTAGGGTAACGGTATGCCTGTTGTTTTACTTTCCTGAAAATGGCAATCATAATAGTTAACATACTTACCCTTCCTATAAACATAACAGCAATAATTACTGCCTTACTTGCAGGTGTAAGACTTGAGGTGATCCCCAGGCTTAATCCCACGGTGCTATAAGCTGAAAAGCACTCAAAAGCTATGCTTAAAAGGGTCTTTTCAGGATCAAAATTAGCTATGGCTATTACCGCAAAGCCTATCACAACCAGCGAAAGTGAAATGATCGCAAATGCCCGGCGTACCGATATATCTGCAATCTCACGACGGTAAACTTCTATACGGGTTTTTCCTTTCGCAAGGCTGAAAAAATTAAGCGTTGCAATCGCAAAAGTACTGGTTTTAATACCTCCACCCGTAGAAGCCGGGGAAGCACCTACCCACATCAGTAAAAAAATAAGCATCAATGTTGAAAAGTGAAGCTGGTTCATATCAACCGTATTAAAACCTGCCGTTCGGGGTGTTGCAGCTCCAAAAAGAGCAGTGACCACTTTTCCGAAGCCATTATGCTCTGCCAGCGTATTAGAATACTCATTGATGTAAACCAGGATGGTACCTGCAAAAAGCAG
>CAYNMH010000135.1:1311-7360 GCA_964398145.1 uncultured Flavimarina sp.
CCAGCGTATTAGAATACTCATTGATGTAAACCAGGATGGTACCTGCAAAAAGCAGACTACCTGTGGTAATGAGTGTAATACGACTGCTTAAGCTCAGTAACCAGGGTTTATAAGCAATTTCGTGATCGCGATCGGTAAGGGGTTTTATAATTTTGTACTTTAAATAGCGCAATACGTTAATCACTATTGGAAAGCCGAGTCCTCCAAAGACAAACAAGGCAATTAACGTGAGCTGTAGGCCATAATTATACCGGAAATTGATGTCGTAAATACCATTGGACAAGGTCGAAAAACCAGCGTTGCAAAATGCTGAAATGGAATGAAAGACGGTAAAGGCTATACGATCACTAAAATCAGCAAAATCTTTAGGGTTCAAACTTAAGAAGATGAGCAAGCCACCCACCAGTTCTATTAGAAAAGTAATGGCGAGAATGCGTTTTAGCGTAGAAAAAACTTCTCCGATTTTCTGAGAGTTGTTCATATCGCTCAGCATTACCTGATTTTCAAACGAAGACACCCCTTTGAAAAAGTAGCTGAAATAACTGGCAAAGGTGAGAATCCCCAATCCTCCCAGCTGAATCAAAAATACAATGATATTCTGCCCCAGCGGTGTGAAATAACTGCCGGTGTCAACCACTATTAAACCGGTTACACAAACGGCACTGGTAGAAGTGAAAAGTGCGTCTAAGAAGCTGATGCCATCATAAGTAGCTTTGGGCAACATCAATAAAAAAGCACCAATCAGGATTATGCCCAGAAAACTGGTAATAAAAAGTTGGGCAGGGTTTAAAGCACTTTTTTTATACGATACTTTCTGCTCTGCAAACTCGCGTATAAACGTGAGCAGGATGGCGACCTTGATCCAGCTGTCATTATAAAAAAAACTCAGGTGCCGGTGGGCTTCCTGACCCAGAAAATGTATGGCGATTATGTAAAGGGTTACCGCTATACTGGCCATATCGAAAAAAACGACCTGTCTGCTGCGTTTTTTGGACTCTACAAAATAGCGGGAGAGCGTAGCGCCTATACCAATAAAAAGAATAATGAGATAATAGGCGTTTAAAATACTTTGAACCGGCGAAGACTGGTCATAACCGAAATCGATGATAAACGCAAAAACTCCAATAAGACTGAGTATAAACGCGCTGCGATAAATAATTTTGAGCAATCTAAATTTGGTAGGAGTGTCTTTCAAATCCACAACGTTAAGAAATCTGACGCAAAGGTATTGTAAATCTAAATCTTGTTGCGTTTCGGGTCTTAAAGTATTCTAAAATTTCAGCATTTTAGTCAAAATATAAACACCTGCTTCCTGTTGCTTCTTTTGTGAAGCCTTAATTTTGCCAAAAATAGATATATGAAAGCAAAGGAGGAAGCTCGTCTCGAGCTCAGCGAAGCCCAGATGCGGGAATATGGATATCAGGTTGTAGATGCGCTGGTGGCGCATCACGCGGGTCAGGAACAGAAAAAGCCTGTGGCGCAGGCCAGCCGCGCTGAGATGGACGAATTGTTGACGGAAAATGCGCCTGAAACTGCCACAGACTTTGATGAAGTTATGCGGGGTGTGTTGCAGAAAGTAATTCCCCATATCAATTTACTCAGTCATCCTAAATTTTTTTCTTTCGTGCCCGGCCCCAGTAACTATGTGAGCGTACTGGCAGATACGCTGGCAACCGGGTTTAATGTATTTTCCGGGGGGTGGGCGGCCTCACCTGCTGCGGCCGAGCTGGAAATTATCACCATTAACTGGTTGTTAAATCTGTACGGTTTCCCTAAAAAAAGAGGTGGCGGTATTTTTACCAGCGGCGGCTCTATGGCCAATCTCACAGCGCTTGTTACCGCTCGCAATGTAAAGTGTGGCGATGATTTTTCTAAAGCGGTAATTTATCTTTCAGACCAGGCGCACTCCTCAAATGTAAAGGCCATTCGGGTGATGGGTTTTACTAAAGAGCAAATACGCATTATCCCAACCGATATCGAATTTAAGTTTGCCATTAACAAGCTGAAAAATGCTATAAATAAAGATCGTCTTGAGGGCTGGAAACCCTTTTGCCTGCTGGCTTCTGCGGGAACGACCAACACCGGGACGGTAGACCAGCTCACCGAACTTTCAGAAATTGCAAAGGCTGAAGATCTTTGGTTTCACGTGGATGGTGCCTATGGAGGTGCGGCAATTTTAGCCAAAAACGGAAAACAAGTGCTCAAAGGTATTGATAAAGCCGATTCACTAACCGTAGATCCGCACAAATGGTTTTATCAGCCTTATGAAATGGGTTGTTTACTGGTGCGCAATCACAAATGGTTAAGCGGAACCTTTACCGAAAAGCCTGAATACCTGAAGGATGTGGAAGGCAACAGTTCCGAAATCAATTTTTACGATCACGGTATACAGCTTACGCGCAGGTTTAGGGCGCTTAAATTTTATATGAGTGTCAAAACTTTTGGGCTGAAAGCCTTCCGCGAAGCGATAGATTACAATTTTAAACTTTGCGAGGCTACCGAAGCCTTCCTGCGGAAAAGCAAAAAGTGGGAAGTGGTATCGCCGGCTACCCTGGCCGTAATCAATTTTAGGTACAACCCCATTGATCAAAACTATACTGAAGCCCAGCTTGATAAACTCAATGCTCAAATATCGGAAGCGGTGGTGGCATTCCGGGAAGCCATGCTGGTTACCACAATCTTAAATGGGCAAATCGTACTGCGTATGTGTTTAATCAATCCGCGGACGACTTTTGATCACGTAAAAGAAACCATTGAGTTGTGCGAGGAAGTGGCGGAAAAAATTTAAAGTTCAAGATTCAAAGTTTCAAATCTTAACTTTGAACTTTAAGTTTTGAACCTTGAATTATTCCTCCATCTTATCCAGAATCTCGTCTTTGGTGATTTTAGGGTTGGCGCCTTTTTTACCGGCGACCATAGCACCCAGAGCACAGGCAAAGCCCAGCGCGTATTCGGGTTCTGATTCTTCTTTAAAAAGTTGGTAAAGCAATCCGCCCAAAAAGGAATCTCCCGCCCCAACCGTATCAACCACGTTGGTGGGATAACCGGGATGTGAATGCAGGTTTCCGTCTTTATAGAGCACAGCGCCCGCTTTGCCCAAGGTCACACAAATCAGGGGAGTGTCTGTTTCTTTACTAAGTCGAGCCAGTTGATCTTCCATCGTAGTGCTTGTAATACCGAAATGAGACACGAGAATTTCTAGCTCTTCGTCATTCATTTTGACCATTTGAGCCTGCTTCATAAACTGAACCAGATATTCCATTTTGTAATGCGGTGCACGCAGATTAACGTCAAAAACGGCATATTTACTTTGCGGAAGCAATTCTTTAAGTGTCGCATGTGAGGTTTCGCAACGCGCAGCCAGTGAGCCAAAAATAAACAGATCTGCATGAGCTACTGCTTTTTGATTTTCATTAGAAATGGCAATGGCATCCCAGGCTACGGGTTCTTTGATCTCATAAGTCGCGCTGCCTGAGTCATCTAATGTAACCAAAACCTGGCCGGTTTCAAGACTGTCGTCTTCCTGAATCAGGTTCTGGGGTAAGTTGAGCAAATCGAGCTGGGCTCGCGTTTCTTCAGCAAGGGCATCGGTTCCCAGCCTGCTGATCATCTGTACACTAACCCCCAGACTTTTTAAACGCAGGCACAGATTAAGAGGTGCCCCTCCCAGTTTTTTTCCGTCAGGAAATACATCCCAGAGTATTTCGCCGTAGCTTACCGCTTTTAAAGTTTTTTTCATGAATTGTAGTTTATAAAATCTGCTTTCAGACTTCTATTAAACCCTGTTTTTTAGTGCAGTCGTTTAATTTAAAAGTTTTTCTTCCAGTTCTTCAAGAGAAATACCTTTGGTTTCAGGCATCAGAAATTTGGTAAACAGCAACTGCAACACCATCATAAAGGCAAAGAAAGCAAATATAGGCCAGGGATTATCTTTAAAAATCCCATCGTCACTGTCCAGAAATACCGGGGTTAACAAGGTAATTAAAGCTGCGAAAACCCAGTGGGTGCCGGTACCCCAGGATTGACCGTAGGCACGTACTTTGTTCGGGAAAATTTCTGAAATAAAAACCCAGATTACTGCGCCCTGTCCCACCGCGTGCGAGGCGATAAAGACCAAAATAAATGCCAGCAGTACCGTTGAACTTGCTGAAGCATAGAAACACCAGGCAACAGTTGCCAGACTTACAATATATCCTACAGAGCCAATGTACATCAGGGTTCTGCGGCCCAGTTTGTCAATAAGTCCTACGCCTACAAAGGTAAAAATGAGATTCACAAACCCGATAGATATGGAGTTCATCAGCGAATCCTCAGTAGCTAAACCGGCTTTGACTAAAATTTCCGGGGCGTAGTAAAGAATGAAGTTGATACCCGACAGCTGATTGAAAAAAGCAATTAGAAAAGCCAGAATAAGCGGTTTTTTATAGCGTTTGGTAAACAGGTTCACCTGGTCTGAGGTTTTGGCGAGCTCTGTTTTAATCGTATCTATTTTCTGTTGTACTTTAGCTTTGGGATAAACCCGGTTTAAAATATCAAAAGCCTGCTGGTCTGCTTTCTTTTTGTGTAAAAGCCAGCGCGGACTTTCGGGTACGCCCAAAACCAGTAGGATGTAGAAGAGGGCAGGTATGCCTTCGACCCCCAGCATCCAGCGCCAGTCGTTTTCGCCCTGAAAACCTTCTAAAAGATAATTGGAAAAGAAAGCGATTAGAATACCAAAGACAATATTGAATTGATACAGCGCCACGAGTTTACCTCTGTTTGATGCGGTCGAAATTTCAGAAATATAGGTGGGTGCCGCCACGGATGATGCTCCTACGCCCACACCGCCAATAAACCTAAAAAAGGAGAATAAATAGGGGTCTGGCGACAGGGCCGATCCCAATGCAGAAACAAGGTACAGAATACCAATCCAGAACAGGGTTTTCTTTCGGCCAAAACGGTCGCAGGGGATTCCGCCGGTTAATGAACCCAGCACAGTACCCCAAAGTGCCATAGACATGATGAACAGGCCATGAAACCAGGGTGATAAATTCCAGAGTTCGCGTACTGGTAAGTTAGCCCCGGAAATTACTACGGTATCAAAACCGAAGAGAAATCCGGCCAGTGCTACGGTTATTGACCATTTTTGTACTGCTTTCATAACGGGTAGGTTGTACGGTTATTGGTTTTTCGAATTCCAGATTGAAGGAATCGGGGTAAGCTTTAGATTGGAAATTTCAACTTCCGTCTTTAATTCAAAATTAGTGTATGGACTTTGAGGAAAAAATAATGCTGTTAGCGCATTAGCACCTCCATCTGCAAAAAATTCGATAGAAGAGGCATCCAGATATATTGAAAAAGGAACGGAATCCCCATTTTTAAACCGGGCAGGAGCTGTCATTACGGGTTTGGCAAAGTTACCGGCAAAGTCAGTGAGCCCGCTTAGGGTGCGGTCCAGACTGTACTCGTTGCGTGCAGCGTCGTATTTTAGGGTTAGACGCTCCCCGCTGTCGTTGCCCAACAGCAGCTCAAAATCTGCCAGCGGCGCAGGTAATGAAAATGAAATTTCAGCCTGATTGAGTTTAGGGTGTTTAAAATGAAGGATTCCGGGTTCCTTTAAAGTTTCGGGTTTTATAGAATCTAAATCTTTGGTAATCGAGGCAACCGGATAGTTGCTTAAAAAGTAGCCGCCGTGCCTGTGTAATTCCAGTTTTCGCGGTAGCGTCATGGCACTGCGCCAGGTTTTGGTGGGTACTTGCTGGCCATATTCCCAGTTGCTCATCCAGCCTATAAACGTGCGTTCTTCTTCCGGCAGATTGTTATAGGTAATCCCGGCATAATTATCACGTCCCAGATCAATCCATTTTTCTTCGGTTTGTTCTGTACTAAAGGTTTTTCCATCAAATTCACCTATAAAATACTGAGTTCCTGAGCCGCTATTTGGTGCTCCGGGATTGATACTGATAAACAACACCCATTTTTTTTCACCGGTTTCCGTTATGGTAAGGGGGAAAAGATCCGGGCATTCCCAGACACCTCCATGAGCTCCTGTATTTTGGCCAAATTCACT
>CAYNMH010000136.1:0-7111 GCA_964398145.1 uncultured Flavimarina sp.
AATTAATATTATCTACTAATGATTACAAAACCTCCATTGGGTTGAATATCAATAGCAAATTTTCCAGTTTCAGGGATTTTGATAGATTTATTAAATGTTTCCGCACTTGGTTCATCATTTATAACCGTAACTGTTTTGCCAGCTAAAAAGGACAGGTTAAGTTCCAATTTTTTAATATTGGATTCCGCATTGATTCCCGCAACATACCACGAGCCTGAATTACGTCTTGCTATAACTGAAAATTTACCCGGATAGCCAAGCAGAAAGCGGGTTTCATCCCAGGTAGTAGGAAGTTTCTTTAAAAAATCGATTTGAAATTTTGGGGCATCCTGGAGGTTATTTGGTGTTAAGGCAAACATCTGAACTGGATTTTGAAACAACACACCCGTTGCAAGTTGAAAAGCGTCGGTAGTGAGACGCTTTTGCCCAGATTTATTTTCTTTATTTAAAAAATCGTTCAGTATAACTCCTCCAAATTCCATACTGGCAACTGCATTGCGTGCAAAGGGATGAATGGTAGCATTATAAGCCTCCCTTTTACGTACATCTTCCACAAAAACAAGCATTTCTGAGGCAAGCACGGCTTCGCTGCCTACAAAGTTAGGATACATACGTTCCCATCCTCTTGGCAGCGTGGCACCATGGAATATTATCATGAGACCATAGTCATTGGCATCTGAAAGAATATCTTCATAGAGTCGCATAGTTTCCTGTTTATCGCCCCCGAAAAAATCTACTTTCAGACCTTTAACTCCCATTTGTTTTAGCCATTTCATTTCTCTTTTACGCTCAATTGAAGTATTCATTTTATTCAATGGAGTCAAAAAAGCGTCGTTTACGATACCATTAGAATTATACCAAAGAAATACATCTACATCTTGAGAATTTGCATAGTTTATAAGTTCTTCTAATTTATCATAACCTATCCTCTCATCCCACCAGGCATCGATCAATATATACTCAAATTCCATCGCAGCTGCTAGATCAATAAATAGTTTCTGATCCTCATAATTCATACTATCATCCTGCCATATAATCCAGCTCCAAGTACCTTTACCATATTGGTAGTTCCTGGAAGCTTGATAGAGTGGTTCGACGACATCCCAAGTAATAGTTGTTTCCACTATAGGTTTTAATGTCTTACCCACCGTGATTGTTCGCCATGGTGTTATGCCCGGCAGCCCCAGCTGTGCACCGCTACTACCGAAACCATTGTTCTGCCTTACATCTGGGTATTCTATATAAAATGCCCCATCTCTATAAGCACTAAGGTGAGAGCCCGGATAGAGACTGCGCACTCCGGTTTCTGTAAGTAAAACCCAAGCTTGATTGTCTATGTGGAATAAGCCCGGAAATACATATCCTCCCTGAGCGTTCTGTTCAGTTATTGGAATATCTGAATTATAGGAAGTTTCATAACTTGGTGCGGTGCGCGCAAAGCCAGTCATAGGTTGCATCATTTGAGATAGAAAAGAGGTAGTATGAGCAGGAAAATTAAAGGCAGTATACTCGCGCTCAATAACAAGGGCACGGGTATCAGCCCATTTGGGAATTTCATAACGAAAAGCGATATCGTTATCGCTTACCTGAAACAAAACAGCAAATGACCTGTTATTTGAATCTTTTACAGTGTATTTTAAAGTATTAGCGCGGTATTTAACCGTACTTTGTTTGATTTTTTCCTGGGTATAAGTCTTTGATATGGAATCTTTAACATCTTCAATAAAGACTAAATCTGCTACCAAATCTGCTTCATTTGTTTTAAGACCTAAAGGCGCCTGATCTATAAGTAAATTTTCTTCATAAAAAACAGAATAAACAAGTCTACCATTCAAAATACTGACTTCCACTTTAAGGGCATTGTCCGGACTTATAACCGATTTACTCTGACTATTTCCTGAAAAACTCACACCAAACAGTAAAATAGTCGTCAGGACTATCTTTAATAAATTAATTTGAACAGAAATCATAGCGTATAACTAATAGTTAAAAAGACCATAAGTGTTAGATTGAGAAATTACAAAAAAGTATTTAATTATTATGTAAGAAATTTAATTCAGTTTAGAATTCTACCTTAGCTTATTTCTCAACTAAAGTATATAAGTTGTATACTCAATGCAATTTGGCTGTGCTTTTTACATAGCCGGTTACCCAAATAACTTTATTCTGGATTAACATAATAAATCATACTAAAAGTAAATCGTATAAGAATTTGCAAAAACATTTAAGAATCTATAACAGAGCCTGTCCCCTATCTAAAAATTGAGATCGTAAATTTAGCACCCTGTACAGTATTCTACACCCCGCTGATGTTACCAAGACTTTTATGTAGGTTAAATATTAAGTCCTAGGAAATATTTTTGATCAGGCAAAAACTTCAATAGAAAGACGGTTTTCTTTAAAAGATCAAATTGTCTTAAAAGCGAATTATTAGAATAGATAAATTTCTAATAATTCTTCATTCAAAATAGGAGGCTTAGAAGATAATAAAGACGAATAATTGTCTGAGCAATAGCATTAAATGAGAGGCTAATTTTTACAGAATCTTTATAGTTTACAGGTTAATTTTGCACCAATACAACGTAAATGTTCTTTATCTACAAAAGATCCAATCAATATTTGGTGTGTAGTCTTCTGATTACCATGACTACACTCACTTCCCAGCTCTCAATTAATTATATCGGTTATCAGGGAGCTGCACTGCTTTATTTGCTGGTGGTTTCTATAACTGCTATGTTATTTGACATTTGGCCAGTTTTACTAACTGCCCTGGCCAGTGCTATTCTTTTGAATTTTTTCTTTATTACACCGGTATATACTTTTAAAATTGTAAGTCCTGAAGATATTCTAATGTTTTTCATGTACTTGATATTGGCCTTAGTAAATACAGTGTTAACTTATAAAATACGAGATTATAATAGCAAACGACGGGATGAAGAAGAAAAGACCAAAGCCATAAATCTATACAACATCCTATTGAATTCGCTATCTCACGAGTTGAGAACACCCATTGCGACCATTATTGGCTCTATTGATACCATTCAGGAACAGGAAATTATACTTTCTAAAGCGCACAAAAAGGAATTATACAATGAGATTTCAACTGCCGGCTTACGTTTAAACAGGCAGGTAGATAACCTGTTAAATATGAGCAGGCTTGAAGCCGGAATTCTAAAACCTTCTCTTGACTGGTTTGATATCAATGAATTAATCTTTAAAGTTATCAATCAAAACCAAGAGTTCACACAGCATCACCACATTTCGTTTACTCCACAACAAAAATTGCATTTGATTTGGACAGACGGCGGCTTTCTGGAAACTATTCTTCAGAATCTCATTTATAATGCCTTGCAACACACCCCAAAGAATACTACTGTTTTAATTGACACAGATTTTAAAATTGATTCTTTAGAGATTCAAGTCTCTGATAATGGGTTAGGATTCCCTAAAGAACGTATTGCTTCCGTCTTTGACAAGTTTTATAAGCTTAATAATCTTGCCACTGGAGGAACGGGTCTTGGCCTTTCTATAGTTAAGGGATTTACAGAAGCACTGGGAGGCACTGTGTCGCTGACCAATAAAAAAACAGGTGGTGCATTATTTATAATTAAAATACCCTCAAAAACAACATCACTAAACTCTCTTGATAATGAGTAAAGCTGAAATTCTTATAATCGATGATGAGCCACAAATACGCAGATTACTTCAAATAAATCTGGAGAGTAACTCATATAAAGTTATACAGGCGACTAACGGAAAAGAAGGGATTCTTTTGGCAGCAAACCACCTTCCAGATCTTATTCTGCTTGACATAGGCTTACCGGATAAAAGTGGACATGAAGTTTTAAATGAACTTAGACAGTGGTATAATAAACCTATTCTTATACTTTCAGTTATTAGTAGTGAAAATGATATTATTTCGGCTTTGGATCGTGGTGCTACAGATTATTTAACCAAACCCTTTAGAACCGGGGAGCTTTTAGCTCGAATCAGAGCCGCGCTTCGCCGAAGTCAGACCGAAAGTAACGATGTGGTTATCACTTTGGCCAATTTGGAAATTGATCTGGTTGCACGTGTGGTAAAACAATCTGGAAAGATTATAAAACTAACGGCTACCGAATACAATTTACTTGCTCTTTTCGCTAAAAACGAGAGCAAGGTACTTACGCACCAGTATCTTTTAAAAGAAGTGTGGGGATATGGTTATCGGAACGAGACGCAATACCTTCGTGTATTTGTAGCCTCCCTCCGAAAAAAGATAGAAGAAAACCCGAATAACCCCAAGCACCTTATCACAGAAAGTGGTATAGGCTATCGCTTTCAATAATCTTTATAAAATCTTTATACCTTCCGTTACTTCTTTGATTTTATACGTACGCTTTTACCTGCAACTTTGTGATGTCTAAAAAGCAGGATTGACCAAAACCCTTATATGCGATTATGAATCGCAGGTTGGTTTTTTTCTGACTGTTTTCAAAACCTTACTAAATTTTTAAGAGTATGAGAGACTTGAATGCGGATATACTTGTTGCACTCCTATTTCAGATTAAGTCTGTTAAAAGTCTTTCTGATCATTTTCCTCCACCACTCCAATATACTATTTCAGCTGTACACGCCGATCTAAGTACAGGTATTGAAAAAGTCTTGGCAAGCGAAGATAGACTCTCTTATGCCAATGGTTTAGCGGATTTATACCAAACAGTGAAGACCATACAACAAAACCTAAAAGTATTTGAAGAACTCAATATCAAATTGCACAAACTAGCAACACTTTTAGAATTAATGAATACCAGTAAAAATGTATAAAACAATTTTAAAGCAAATCGCCAGTCTCTTAATGATTTTGGGTGGTGTAATGCTAGTGCCTTGCGCAGTAGGTGTGATTTATAGAGAGTGGTATTCCCTTGCGGGTTTTGCAATTTCAGGAATATTGACCTCCGGTGTGGGTTATATAGCCTACAGGTTCTTACACAAGGCGCAAGAACCTAAGTATCAACAATCCTTGATTATCGCAGCTCTGGGTTGGCTGAGTATTATCTTGATGGGTGCTCTCCCCTATTTTATAATTGCCAATATTACCCCAATTGAAACTTTGCAAAAATTCATACCAACTAATGCTTCTTACTCTCAGTCGAGTATACTAAATTTTAAGAATATACTGCATTGTATTTTTGAGAGTACTAGTGCCTTTACCACCACAGGTTTGACAATGGCTTATCATGAACCCTCTATAGGTAAAACTATACTTTTTTACCGTAGTTTTTCTCAATGGGTTGGGGGTGCAGGTTTTATCGTAATGGCATTAGCTATTTTTAAACATATACCGGGACAATCTGCAATATTACTTTATGGTTCAGAGGCCAGCGGAACAAAGCTCAAGACCAATGTAATTCAAACGGCTCGTTCAATCTGGAAGGTGTATTTTATCATTACCAGCATCATGTTTGCTTATATAGCTATAGGCACCTATATGATTTTACCAGACTATCCCATTTCAGAAAATCTCTTTGATGCTATCAATCATGCAATGGCGGGTCAATCAACCGGGGGCTTTAGTACACTTGATGATAGTATTTCCGGTTATAATTCTGAAAAAATGGAAATACTGTTTCTTCTGCCTATGCTATTAGGAGGTCTTTCTATTCCCTTTCTATACCGCTTTGCTATCCTTCAAAAATTTAGTGAAGTCTGGAAAGATATTCAAACCCGAGCGATGCTTATAGCATCGGTTGTGGGAGGTATAACCCTATCTGTTTTACTTATGCAGACCAATACTAGCTCACAAGCCTTAAGAGCCGGTATTTTTCAATTTGTAAGCGCACTTTCTACCACAGGCTGGCAGACATCTGCTATAAATGAATGGAGTGATCTATCTATCCTCTTTATAATAGCTGGGGCTATGGTGATTGGAGGTTCTGCGGGGGGTACTGTGGGAGGTATAAAAATCATCAGAGCATTATTGCTGCAAAAAGGGTTGCGCTGGCACATTAACAAAATATTCCTTTCAAACAATACTGTAAAAAGTGTCAAATTTAATGAGCAATATTTCATGCCTAATGAAATGAACAGAGAACTGGCACGAGCTGGCATTTTCACCCTGATCTATTTGTTATTCCTTTTAGGGTCTACTATGTTCACTATTTATTATATGGATAGTGATTATACATTAGCAGACGCCCTTTTCGAGGCTGCGTCTGCTCAGGGAACAGTGGGGCTGTCCTCAGGCATAACAGACCCCGGAATGTCACCCGTTTTAGAAACGGTTTATATACTCCAAATGTGGTCGGGACGAATTGAAATTATTCCGGTTTTAGTACTGGTAAGAATTTTATTCTACGGCACAAAATCTAGAAAATTATAACTCAAATCTTACTCTTATGCATATTATTATTGTAGGTTCAGGAAGAACCGGAAAACACATTATTGAAGCGGCAATAAATGATCGGCAAGATGTTTATGTTATTGAAAAAGACCAGGAAGCCGCAAACTGGGTTGCTACCAATTACGATTGTGTGGTTATACATGGTGATGCTACACATTGTGAAATTCTAAAAGAAGCCAAAGCAGAAGTAGCAGATGCAATAATTGTAACCACTCACGACGATGCAGTCAATGCCCTGGTTATCCTTCTTGCTAAGGATTTGGGGATAAAGCGTCTGGTGAGTTCTGTAAATAATGATGACCTATTACCAGTTTTTGAGCAATTGGGTATCGATACCGTTGAAAGTCCCCATCGTTTAAACGGGCGTTACTTGTACCGTGCTGTTCAGGGTCCTAATGTTAAAGAATTTCTGGACCTGGGAGATGGTTTTGAACTCCTGGAAATTATCGTGGAGCACCAATCTCCCATTGCCAATAAACAAATAAAAGAACTTATAAAAGAAAAAATTCTTCCTGCGGATACGTTGATTAATTTAATTAAACGAAACAACCAAATCATCATTCCAGAAGGCGAGACACGCATTTTTGTAAATGATATTGTGGTAGTACTGTCACGCAAAAATCAAATAAGTTCCATTTCACAGGCTTTCGGAAATAAATAAACCCTTTCTAATGAGTTAAAGCAAAAAAGCCGGTTTTTATAATCAGTTTATATTGAACAGATTATAAT
>CAYNMH010000137.1:0-6957 GCA_964398145.1 uncultured Flavimarina sp.
TATGTCAGCATCCTATCTTAAAGAAGCCTGCGTAGAAACACTTGATCAGGCTTTGCGGGCAGAAGAATTGGGTGCAAATCGCTTAGAGCTTTGTTCAAATTTGCATTTGGAGGGCTTGACACCTGGTGTGGAATTGATAACTAACGTAATTGAAGCCGTACATATTCCGGTACATATTATGGTTAGACCCAGAGCAGGAAATTTTGTTTATACCCAAGAAGAGCTAAGGCAGATGGAAGCCACTATTCAGTTCTGTAAACAAGTTAAAGCTGCAGGGGTAGTTTTTGGTGTGTTAAGTAAAAGTTCGGAGCTTGACATATCCACAATTGAACATTTAATACAGGTATCTAAACCGCTAAAAGTAGTTATTCACAAAGCAATAGATGAAACACGGGATGTTTTAGAAGCTTTAAAACAACTGCTGAAAATTCAAGGGCTAGACAGTGTACTCACCTCTGGTGGTGAGTTAAACGCACACGAGGGAATCCTGACGCTAAGGAAAATGATTGCAATCGCCAAAGATCGTCTGATCATAATGCCTGCTGGTAATATCACATGGTACAATATTCAGGCATTACACGAAAAAATAGGTGCCAGAGCCTATCACGGTAAGCGTGTGGTAGGAGAATTATAGAATAAACAGTTAAATGAAGGGGATAAGTGTTGAAATGGATGAGTGTATGCGGCCGTTTAAAGTGGAAGATCAGTTTGGTTATTACAAATGGCAGATTTTAGAATTTTATTCACTAAGTTTAAACAACATTAATAACTGTAATAATTACGGTTATTTTTAAACTGAAAAAAGATATTTACCACTTCTTAGGTATTTGGTATAAAGTTTCATTAGAAAATGAATTGTAAGCACGTTGGTTTGGCTTTGCTATTTGCAGTAGTGTATGTCTCATGTTTAGCTCAGCAGACTCATTTGGAAAATTATACTCAGGAGATTGCCGGCTCAGATCTCACCATCTCAATGATTGCCATCCCGGCTGGAAACTTTATGATGGGTCGTACCGTCAACTCAGAGAATGGAAGGGATGATGAAGAACCTGCAAATCAGGTACATCTTGAAGCCTTTTGGATGTCGAACTATGAAATTACCTGGGACCTGTATAACTTGTTTATAAACCGAGCTATAGATGGCGCAGAGAATTTAAAAAAAGGCGCTGAAGTCTCAATCGATGTAGATGCAGTTGCCGGAGCGACCATACCCTATGTAGATATGAGTCTCGGTATGGGAACGAGTGAAGACTTACCTGTGGGTAATGTTACCCATCTTGCAGCTACCAAATTCTGCAAATGGCTCTCTGCTAAGACAGGTTATATTTACCGCTTACCAACAGAGGCTGAATGGGAATATGCTGCGAGAGCCGGTACCACCACTCCCTATTTTTTTAATGATGCGAGTCATACTTTAGATGAATATGCATGGTATGAAGGAAATAGTAAAGATACTTACCATAAAGTCGGACAAAAAAAGCCAAATCCCTGGGGACTATATGATATGTATGGCAACGTAGCAGAGTGGACACTTGATCAATACAAACCTGATGCCTATGCCAACCGTGGCGCTTTGACTCTAGCTCCTTTAGAAATCCCAATCAAAAGATATCCACATTCAGTACGTGGAGGATCATATAAAGATGCTCCAGAAAATTTGAGAAGTGCCGCCCGTATGTTTTCAACCGCAGATTGGATTAAGCGAGATCCTCAGTTTCCCAAGAGCATATGGTGGAATACAGATGCACCTTTTGTAGGCTTCCGTATTGTACGTGTACCTAAAACACCTACAGAAGCAGAATCGGAAATATTTTGGGGATCTAAACTTTAATTAATACCGTAGACATGAAATCTTTTAAAAAAAATCAAAATCAGGAAGTGCATTCTTCTCGCAGAAACTTTTGTAAAACCTCAGGTCTTGCCACTGCAGGTCTCATGCTCCCCGTATTAGATATAGGGGCATTTGCCAATGTACTGAATGACAAAACGCTTAAACTTGCAGTTATAGGTTGCGGAGGAAGAGGTACAGGTGCGGTAAATAATGCCTTACAAGCTGATGATAATATTGAGTTGGTTGCAATGGCTGATGCATTTGAAGATCAATTGAATACCAGCTTACAAAATTTGAAAGAAGCTTACGCAGGCACATCAAAAATTAATGTTCAAGATCAACATAAATATGTGGGTTTTGATGCCTACAAAAAAGCTATAGATCAGGCTGATGTTGTGATTTTAGCAACTCCACCAGGTTTTAGACCCTATCATTTTGAATATGCCGTAAATGCAGGGAAGCATATTTTTATGGAAAAGCCGGTTGCTACAGATGTTCCCGGGATTCGTAAGGTATTAGAAATGGCAAAGGTTGCAAAAGAAAATAAACTCAATGTTGTGGTGGGCTTACAACGTCACTATCAAAACAATTACCTGGCAATTGCCGAACAAATCAAGCAACTTACGGCTGGTAAAATACTTTCTGGCCAGGTTTACTGGAATAGCAGAGGAGTTTGGACACGTCCCCGAAAGCCAGAACAAACCGAGCTCGAATATCAAATGCGCAACTGGTATTATTTCAACTGGTTATGCGGAGATCATATCTTGGAGCAGCATATACACAATATTGATATTGCAAACTGGTTTATAGGTGAATATCCGGTGTCAGCACAGGGAATGGGAGGCAGAGAAGTGCGCAAGGGCCCAGATCACGGAGAGATTTTTGATCATCACTTCGTTGAATTTAGGTACCCGGGTGGAGCAGTTATTTCCAGTCAATGCCGTCACCAGCCGGATACTTGGTCAAAAGTTGGTGAAATCTTTCAGGGAACTAAAGGTATTGTAAATATGAACGATGCCGGGGCAGCCACGATAGTGGACTACGACGGTAATAAGCTTTTTAAATATAACAGCAAAGAAGATCCGAACCCTTATCAAACCGAGCACGAGAAGTTGTATCAATCCATCAGAAATAAGGGTGTTATTAGTGATGCCGAAAATGGAGCAAAAAGTACGATGACTGCAATTATGGGCCGTATGGCAACCTATTCGGGTAAGGAAATCACCTGGGATGAAGCTATTAAGTCTGAAAAGATTCTGATGCCACCTGTAATGACCTGGGATAGTACTCCACCGGTTCTTCCTCTGGCCGATGGCACTTATCAGATTCCGACACCTGGGGTAACCCAGGTTATTTAGAGCTGTTCAGCTAATTACTTTATAGGCATACCAAAGCAGGGGGTTTTGACAATATCCTGATATACGGGAAGGCCAGAATTTTGAAACAGACTACTATTGCCGTGTTGCTTTAATTTATAATAGCCTATTAATTCAGAAAAGCAGTTTTTGGTTAGTAGGGGTTATTTATTTCTTTTCATTGTTTAAAAATAGTAATCAAAAAAATTGATTGTCTCAAACTCATCAATAAAAAGTAAATATGCTGATTGAAGCTAAATTAGTGTTGAAATCGCAACTAAAAAAGTCTAATGTATTTTTTTGATGAGTTTGTTCATTCAAATTTTGAAGAAACCACAATTCTGTGGTTAATAAAAATCAACGGGATTGATGTATAGTATTTTTTCCAATATATATCAAACCGACTACACAGGTAACTACAGTAAAGAAAATAGCTATAATCATACCTGGAGATTTATGAACTCAAAGCCGAATGATTATGCTTTTGATCGCAGATTATGAATTTATCAAAGATAAGAGAGTTTTAGAAGCGATTGAAAAACCTGTTAGTTTAATGATAAAAGAGTGGTAATAAAACACCTATTGAATATGGATAAAAAATTCAAAAACAAGGGTGTACGTATATAACTGAAGGATTTCTTGTTCCCGGTATGTAGTTGATATTTCACAAAATGATACGGTAAGACAGACTGCTGAAAATGCCTTAAATAAACACGATTATCACACCATCCACGAGGAGCTATGGTTTGTACCGAAAATGTAGAAAAAGATAAATACTTCAATTGGTCTCATTAGATACTACAAATAGGAGAAGAGCTTCTTTCGAAGAACTTACGAAAGAACTGATTGAATGTAGCAGGAATGGGTTATGGAATTAGAAAACCTGCTTTTAAATTATAAACTATTAGTAAAATAAAATATGAACTTATTTAGAATTCTATGTGTGTTATTTTTTAGCCTATCTAATCTTGCTTTGGCTCAAGAAAAGGAAGTACCCATTTTGACTCTGGAGCCACTTAGAAAGTATGTTGAAGCTTTTAACTCTTCTGACAAAGAACTATATAAGCAGGAGATGCCCAACGATAAAGCCTTTAATTTTTTAGCAGCTAATATTCCCCTTTTTGAATGTCCAGATAAAAATGTTGAACGCACTTATTATTTCCGTTGGTGGACCTATAGAAAACATATTAAAAAAACACCTGAGGGTTACATTATTACTGAATTCTTACCAGATGTATCTTGGGCTGGAAAATATAATGCCATTACCTGCCCCGGTACTCATCAATACCGTGAAGGCCGATGGATTAAAAATCCTATATATCTGAAAGATTACACTAATTTTTGGGTAGATCATTCCGATTATCATAGCAATCCCAAATGGAACCATTTTAAGTTAGTAGAAGGCCATGGTTTTCCTTTAAGCGATGCGGTATGGCAACTGCATACTGTTCATCCATCCAAGGGATTAATAACTAAAATTCTACCGGCGTTAACCACAAACTATGAAGAACTAAAAGAGTTAAGAAAAACGGAAACGGGATTGTATTGGAGTAATGATGGAGGTTGGGAAGGCGATGGAATGGAAGTAGCCATAGGAGGTAGTGGTGTACGCCCAACTATTAACTCCTATATGTACGCACAGGCCAGGGCTTTAGCAGAAATGAACTTGTTGCTGGGCAAAACAGAAAGAGCAAGTCTTTATGAAAATGAAGCGGCACATATTGCCGAATTAATTACAAAGCTACTTTGGGACGATAAGTCTCGTTTTTTTAAGGTTATGCGGAAAAAGGATATCCCTACACGAGAACTGTCCGACGTCAGAGAACTTCTGGGATATGTCCCCTGGTATTATTCCATACCTCCAAAAAATAAAGGTTATGAAAAAGCCTGGAGCCAACTGATGGATAGTGAGGGGTTCTATGCTCCCTATGGACCAACAACTGCAGAGCAACGACATCCTGAATTTAGGATTACGTATAACGGTCACGAGTGTCAGTGGAATGGCCCAAGCTGGCCTTACGCTACTGCGCAAACACTAACCGCCATGGCAAACGTCATTCAGGATTATCCTCAGGATATTATTTCAAAAAATGACTATTTAAGTATTTTCCTGAATTATACCAATAGCCATACTTTACAGAAACCCGATGGTTCAATAGTACCGTGGATTGATGAAAATTTGAATCCGTATACAGGAGACTGGATCGCTCGCACCATGCTTAAGAAAAAAGGACAGGATTTTATTGAACGCGGTAAAGATTACAACCATTCCACGTATGTAGATCTGCTTATTACCGGGTTGATAGGCCTAAAGCCACGAGCCGATAATGTTGTCGAGGTAAACCCAGCTTTACCAGAGAATGTTTGGGACTATTTTTGCCTGGATAAGATTTACTACCACGGTGAACGGCTCACTATTATTTGGGATAAAACTGGAGAAAAATATAATATGGGCAAAGGCCTGATCATATTAGCTGGCGGTAAAGAAATTGCACGATCGGAGAGTCTTACTAAAACAATTGGTAAATTAAATTAAAAGGAGATAGAAATCAGTAAGAGAAGTGAATAATAACTATTGTGGATTATTATTAAGATCCTTCTACTGCTATTCTCAAAAAATACTAGCATTTTTAATTAGTTAATAACACTATTTGATGCTATCAAAACTGGGGTTACTTTCGAAGCTTGCTTTGCAAAAGAGACTAGACAATCATTTGATTTTTATTTATCTGGAATAAGCAAAGAGTTTTTGCTAACTACGAGCTCATTGTTCTTGTATCAGCTTTTTTCTCTATATCTAGATAATAAGGTTGAAAATTAAAATTCAGGAGATCACCAAAAAGAACTATTAGAAAAAGCTATGCCGCTATTTCCAGAATAATTCATTTCATTTTGAATTATATATGAAAAAGGAATATATAATATGTCCCCACAATAGAAAAGCCCCGTTATCAGTGCGATAACGAGGCTTTTTGCGGAGAAAGAGGAACTATCTAAAATTAAAATTTCACAGCAATTATGGGGCTTATAAGAGCCTTAGTATTTTGCCTCCACCGAATTAGCCCCTTTTTAACATAAAATATGAATTTTGGCTATTTTTTACTTGTAAATCTTTTTCAACTTAGTAAACTTCCTTTAAAAACCGAACTGATTAGAGGTTTTATAATTTTTAAATTAAAAAAGCATAACAAACAAAAATTTAAATCTATACTTATTGTAAAAATTTTAAAGGAATAGGACAGCAATAAGAATGTTTTTTGAAATAAGTCGTTAATAATGTGCCAGCACCTCTGGCTTTTACCAATTGCTTACTTAATACACAGATATTGGTAAAAAAGAGCTCTAATTCCTGTCAAAAACGCACGATAGGCAAATAACTCATCCGTTATGTTATTAGGAGTGCAGGCCGTGTGTTTGATATGTGCAGGAGCATTGACAATTTCCAACCCTAAACCAAGGGTGAGAGGATGATACTGGAAATGTTAAGATTTTAAAATTCAATTATTTATTACAAATTATTGAGATTGATTTCAATTTCGTTGATAACCTGAGACATTTATTTCTTTGTTATATCAATATTCCCGAAAGTTAAACTCGCAAAATTTTTACGGAAAAGGGACGGCATAAAGCCAGGTTGCTACGCCGCCCTTTTTTATTCCGTTTCCTTTCCACTTCAAAATTTTGTCTTCCGTCTGATTCAATGCTCAAATATTGTTTAATCTAAATTCATAAGCTATGTATTTACAAAATTTGCAGCAGGATGAGATTTTT
>CAYNMH010000138.1:0-2163 GCA_964398145.1 uncultured Flavimarina sp.
TGAATACTTCATAAATAAGTCGAATTTGTGTCAACTTATTTCAGGACGGGACAAAGCATACAAAAAGGCCGGTTGAACTATCAACCGGCCTTTTATTTTTTGATTTTGTTTCCTGATTCAGGACAATTTATTCATTGCTTACTACACGTTCTCCATCAATCTTCCAGGTATTTACGCTGGTAATTTTTGACTGAGTGTAATCTACTTCGCGTAAAGTGCCATCATTCCAGAAAAACCATTTTCCAGTTTTCTCTCCCTGATCGTAGTTAGCTACTGCGGTTTTCTTTCCGTTTCGGTCAAAACTAACCCATTCTCCCTGCAATTTACCATCTGTAGTGTAGTAACCCTCTTGACTTACTTGTCCATTATCATAAAACAAAGTCGCCTTAATCAAATTACCTTCTTTTACATACGTATTCTTTTTTTCCTGTGCAGAAACAAAGCTTACAGCACCTATGAGGGCAACGATAACAAGTAACTTTTTCATAATAATTCGTATTTAGGGTTAAACTTTACTTTACAAATATACATGATATTTAAATGTAACTTTACATTTAGATAACATTTAATTAACATTAAAATTATATTTAATTGATTATCAGCATTTTGAATTTTATATTTAACATTGTTTATACCCTAATAATGAGCTAATATGGCTCAAAAGCGGCACTTTTGAGCCCCTTATATAACTTTTGCGTAACATTAGAACGTAAAATTGTTATCAAATTTGCACCTTTATTAGAATCCCTGTTTTATGGATAATATTTACCTGATTATGTTGATCGCACTGGCCATTCTGGCTGTTGCAGATCTCGTGGTAGGAGTTAGTAATGATGCGGTTAACTTTTTAAACTCAGCTATTGGCTCAAAGGCCGTGAGTTTTAAAACCATCATGATAGTTGCCAGTATTGGTATTGCCTTTGGAGCTTTATCCTCGAGCGGGATGATGGAAGTAGCTCGAAAAGGTATTTTCGTCCCTGAAAAATTCTATTTCGATGAAATCATGGTCATTTTTATGGCTGTGATGCTTACCGATATTTTGCTTCTGGATTTTTTCAATACCTTGGGACTTCCAACGTCTACAACGGTTTCCATCGTTTTTGAATTACTGGGCGCGGCTTTTTGTATGACATTCATAAAGCTGGCAGGTAATTCGGATACCCTACTGCACCTGGGGGAATATATCAATTCAGACAAAGCCATCGAAATTATTACGGGCATACTGCTCTCGGTGGTCATAGCCTTTACGGTGGGAGCACTGATTCAGTTCTTCACAAGGCTTTTGCTCACCTTCAATTTTTCTAAACGTCCCACCTGGTATGCGGCGGTGTTTAGCGGTATTTCTACCGCTGCCATTGGATATTTTATCATTATAAAAGGCCTTAAAAGTGCTGATTTTGTACAGGGCACTTTCCTGGACTGGGCAAACGCCAACCTGTGGCCATTTTTGGGATTAAGCTTTATTTTATGGTTTTCAGTATCCTATTTACTTATCAAAGTTTTTAAACTCAATGTATATGTAATGATTATTGTGCTGGGCACTTTTGCCCTTGCCATGGCTTTTGCAGGCAATGACCTCGTAAATTTTATCGGGGTACCCATGGCGGCTTACAATTCCTACGATATCTGGCTGGCAAGTGGTGAACCTGCCAGCTCCTTTACTATGGAGTCACTGGCTGAAAAAGTACCTACTCAACCTCTCTTGTTGCTTATAGCGGGATTGGTTATGATATTAACCCTTTGGTTCTCCAAAAAGGCACGCCGCGTGGTAAAAACATCGGTTGATCTGTCGAGGCAAGATGAAGGTCACGAGCGCTTTAAGGCTAATGCCATCTCAAGATCGCTGGTACGTGGAGCTATGCGACTTAATACCGCGGTAATGGCTGTACTTCCGCAACGCTCTAAAGAGTATATTGAAGTCCGGTTTGCAAAAATTAAACCCGCTACCCGTGTAGCCAAAATAGACATGCCGGCTTTTGACCTCGTTCGCGCCGCAGTTAATTTAATGGTTGCCAGTGTTTTAATTTCCATGGCAACATCTTTAAAACTTCCCCTGAGTACAACCTATGTGACCTTTATGGTTGCTATGGGTAGTTCACTCGCAGACCGCGCCTGGGGCAGCGAAAGTGCGGTTTACCGCGTTGCTGGTGTTCTTAATGTTAT
>CAYNMH010000138.1:2263-6819 GCA_964398145.1 uncultured Flavimarina sp.
CTTGCTAAAGTGGATTTGGGCAAGCTTCGAAAGAGTAAAAAAGGAATTATCAAGCTCAACGATGAAGTTGAAGAGCTACGCAATAACCTGTATTATTTCATTAAAAATCTCGATGAGAGTCATGTACAGGCCAGCCGCTTTTATATTGATGTCCTGGGTTATTTACAGGATGTCACTCAGTCTATCGAATTTATTACCACCTCGAGCTACGATCACCTCAACAACAATCATAAGGGGCTTAAATTTACGCAACTTAAAGACCTTAAAGAGATCGAACACAAGCTGGACAAACTCTTCTCTCAAATTGAAGATACCTTTAAAGCAAGAAATTTTGGGGACATAATTTCTATTTTAGAAGAAAAGCAAACCCTGCTCGAAAGCGTTTCGGTTAAGATTGAAAAACAGGTAGAACGCACGCGCAACAGCGATTCAAGTCCTAAAAACACGATGCTGTATTTCAGTATTCTTCAGGAAACTGAAGATCTGGTAAAGGCAACCATGAACTTGCTGGAGCATTACTATATCGAGAATAAGAAGCACGGTGCTCCTCGCTAGAAAAAGCCAGAAAAATAGTTAAGAAAGCAGCGCATCATCCCCGGTGCGCTGCTTTTTTGTATCCCGACCAATCGAAAATTCTACATCGCACAGTCATTTTCCGCACCGGCAAAGACATAAAAAAACCCCGCCTGAAATTCAGACGGAGTAATTCTCACTTAACTACTTATTTTGAACTTAAAGGCTTACGATCCACACATCAGGCAGTCATCATCGCCTTCTGCAGCTTTTGCCTGAGCAATGATTGCCCGCATTTCTTCAGCACTCATTGGAGCTGTATTTACTTCGGCCTTTGGCGCCGTTTCCACCTCAACAGACCTGGTTTCATAAGGTTCCGCACGCTCTTCCACAGAGTCAGGACGGTGTACGGCAGAGGTTTTGGCCTTCATCGTCTCGGCAGCTCGCTGCGCAACCTGACGCTCTGCTGCCGGTTCTTCTTTTTTAGCTTCCTTACTCAACGTAAACTTAATCGCATCTACAGCCGACTTGGTACGCAGATAATACATTCCAGTTTTCAGGCCGCTCTTCCAGGCATAAAAGTGCATAGAAGTCAGTTTGGCGAAATTCGCATTTTCCATAAACAGGTTGAGCGACTGCGACTGGTCTATAAAATAGCCGCGATGACGGGACATATCGATAATGTCTTTCATACTCAGTTCCCATACGGTTTTATACAGCTCCTTCAAATCTTCTGGAATGCCATCTATATGCTGAATAGATCCGTTGGCACGCATAATCGCCTGTTTCAATTCTTCATCCCATAAACCTAAAGCAACCAGGTCTTCAAGCAGGTGCTTGTTTACCACGATAAATTCACCGGAAAGTACACGTCTGGTGTAAATATTAGAAGTATAGGGCTCAAAAGCTTCGTTGTTTCCTAAAATCTGAGAAGTTGAGGCAGTTGGCATAGGCGCTACCAGCAACGAGTTACGCACACCGTGTTCCATCACTTCTTTACGCAATTTAGCCCAGTCCCAACGACCGCTTAACTCTTCGTCTTTTATACCCCACAGGTTGTGCTGGAAGTCTCCTTTAGAGATAGGCGATCCTTTAAAAGTTGAATACGGCCCTTCTTCAACAGCCATTTCTTTTGAAGCCGTAACAGCCGCAAAATAAAGGGTTTCAAAAATCTCCTGATTCAGTTTTTTAGCCTCATCAGAAGTAAACGGCAGCCTTAATTTAATGAAGGTATCTGCCAGCCCCTGTACTCCCAAACCAATAGGTCTGTGACGCATATTGCTGTTTTCGGCCTCTTTTACAGGATAGTAATTGCGGTCAATTACGCGGTTAAGATTGCGGGTTACACGCTTGGTAATTTTAAACAATTCTTTGTGGTCAAACTGCCCGTCTTTAATAAACATAGGCAAGGCGATTGAAGCCAGGTTACACACCGCAACTTCGTCCGGACTTGTATATTCTAAAATCTCTGTACATAAGTTGGAAGAACGAATGGTTCCTAAATTCTGCTGATTAGACTTGCGGTTTGCCGCGTCTTTGTACAGCATATAAGGCGTACCGGTCTCAATCTGTGACTCAAGGATTTTCTCCCAAAGTTCACGGGCTTTGATGGTTTTGCGCCCTTTACCTTCAGACTCATACTGCAAATACAGTTTTTCAAACTCCTCACTATGTACATTGAACAGGTTTGGGCATTCGTTAGGACACATCAAGGTCCATTCCTCATTATTTTGCACGCGCTCCATAAATAGATCGGGAATCCACATGGCGTAGAATAAATCGCGCGCACGCATTTCTTCTTTTCCGTGATTTTTCTTCAGGTCGAGGAAGTCAAAAATATCTGCATGCCAGGGCTCGATGTACATCGCAAACGAACCTTTTCGCTTACCACCACCCTGATCTACATAACGCGCCGTATCGTTGTACACACGTAACATAGGTACAATTCCGTTTGAGGTACCATTTGTACCGCCTATATAAGAGCCGGTCGCACGTACGTTATGAATAGAAAGACCTATTCCACCCGCACTTTGTGAAATTTTCGCGGTTTGCTTCAGCGTATCGTAAATTCCATCAATGCTGTCGTCCTGCATCGCCAGTAAGAAGCAAGAAGACATTTGAGGTTTTGGCGTACCCGAGTTGAATAAGGTAGGCGTTGCGTGGGTAAAGTATTTCTTCGACATCAACTCATAAGTCTCCTTCACTGCTTCGAGGTCGTCCAGGTGAATACCCACTGCCACCCGCATCAGCATGTGTTGTGGACGCTCGGCGATTTTACCGTCGAGTTTCAGCAAATACGAGCGCTCAAGAGTTTTAAAACCGAAATAATCATAACCAAAATCCCTGCTGTAAATAATAGAAGAATCTAGCTCTTCTTTATGCTTCAAAATAACCTCATACACATCATCAGCGATAAGCGGTGCCTTTTGCCCGGTACGCGGATTTACATATTCATAAAGGTCTGTCACAACATCGCTGAAGGATTTTTTGGTGTTTTTATGCAGGTTAGAGACCGAAATACGCGCCGCAAGTTTTGCATAATCAGGATGTGAAGTGGTCATTGTAGCAGCAACTTCTGCGGCCAGATTATCCAGTTCACTCGTGGTCACCCCGTCATAAAGCCCTTCAATAACGCGAAGCGAAATTTTCACAGGATCTACCAGTGGGTTTAAGCCGTAACACAGCTTTCTAATGCGCGCTGTAATCTTGTCAAACATTACAGGTTCTTTGCGGCCGTCTCTTTTTACTACATACATAAGGTTTTGGTTTTTAAGGCATTCTAAAACGATGTCGGTTCTGTTCTAGAAAAAGGGTTCTCGGCGGCAGTTTCGCAACTGTTGCCCAAATGGTGCTAACGTATATTTCGATTTTTGGCTTACGCCAAAAGAATTGATGCCTGGTGCCGGCTCTTAAAAGTCGGCGTCAAAACTGATTTTTGAACCTTCTTTACCGCCGCTGCCACTGGCAACACCGGCTTTTTGGTACTCTCCCACGCGTTTTTCAAAGAAATTGGTCTTCCCCTGAAGCGAGATCATATCCATAAAGTCAAACGGATTGGTCACGTTGTAAACCTTCTCACACTCCAGTTCTACCAGCAAACGATCAGTCACAAACTCGAGGTATTGCGTCATTAATTTCGCATTCATACCGATTAAGCTTACCGGAAGCGATTCAGTGATAAACTCACGCTCTATATTAAGGGCATCTACGATAATCTCTTTGATACGCTCTTTAGAAACTTTATTAATCAGATGGTGGTTATGCAGGTGAACAGCAAAATCACAGTGCACCCCTTCATCTCTGGAAATCAATTCATTTGAAAAGGTAAGACCCGGCATCAAACCACGCTTCTTTAACCAAAAAATAGAGCAGAATGCCCCCGAAAAGAAAATCCCCTCTACCGCTGCAAAAGCGATCAAACGCTCTGCAAAGGACGGACTCTCAATCCATTTTAACGCCCAATCGGCTTTTTTCTTAATTGCCGGAAAATTTTCAATAGCATTAAAAAGGGTGTCTTTTTCTTTCTCATCTTTTACGTAAGTGTCGATAAGCAGCGAGTAGGTTTCTGAATGGATGTTTTCCATCATGATTTGAAAACCGTAGAAAAACTTGGCTTCTGAATATTGAACTTCATTGACGAAGTTCTCAGCCAGGTTTTCATTTACGATACCGTCTGACGCCGCAAAGAAAGCAAGGATGTGCTTGATGAAGTAACGCTCGTCATCGTTGAGTTTAGAATTCCAGTCTGTAAGATCCTGGTGCAGATCGATTTCTTCGGCGGTCCAGAAACTGGCTTCAGATTTCTTATACCATTCCCAAATGTCCGGGTGTTGAATAGGAAAAATGACAAATCGGTTACTGTTTTCCTGTAGAATCGGTTCTGCTGCATTACTCATTTTCGGTGTGTTTTTTGGTTAACTTTTCAAATCTCTTGGGACTAACAAATTTGTAAAAAAATTAAAAAACAGACCTGGAAATTCGCGTTGCGTTTTCAACAAAGTTTTCAACACGACATGATGCTAATCAAAATGATTGCATTTAAC
>CAYNMH010000139.1:0-6815 GCA_964398145.1 uncultured Flavimarina sp.
AATTATAGCTGTTGTATTACATTTTATTTTCAAAAAAAAATATAAAAAGTAATATGCCCCCCAATGGCATGGAATTGATGTACGTGAAATATATTTTTAAAAATTCATACCCGATGGCGTAGACTTTTAGTCCGTTCAACACGTCCTCAAAATTCATATCTTAACTCAAAAAAGGATGTCAACTAAATATAAAGCTACAGAAATAAATGTAGCCTATTTTACATCAATAACAACAGTAGGTTGGATAGATGTCTTTACAAGATTAAGACAGGAGTACATTCTTATTAATACTCTAAAGTATTGCCAGGAACATAAAGGTTTAGAGATTTACGGCTCAAGCGCCAGAAAATGAACTGTTCTCAAATATAATAAGAGGCCTTAAAACGTTTACTTCCAAAAAAAATAACAAACCCGCTGGCGCGAGTTTGTAGTTCGCTCAAAATAGTTGCATATGTTCAAACATCAAACTATGTCTACTGTGACGAATTATTCCGCTAATACCTTTCCTGTGGAGGGTAATACTAGATCAGTAGCTTTATAGAATTAATATAATATCAATTAACCACCTGTATTAACACCTGCATTTCCAAACTTGATTTTTTAGAACGATAATCGGTGTTTTTTATTAAATGAACATTGACTAATTGACCCGTATTCGCCTGTTGTTCCAGTTCGTAAACAAGACCAAGCAGATTATTAAAATCCCCTTCTAAGTAGAGTTGGTAGGTTTTTGAGGTAAAGTCTTGATGCTTATAACTATGGGGTTCTTCACTTTTTAGGATAATCAATTCGTTAATTTTAGCATAGCGGTCTATTCGCTGCAGGAGGTTGTTCTGCCAGGAGGTTTCGCTTATTTGATAGGATTGTAATACGTCATTGTATTGTTTTTTCTTTTGATTTAATCGGGCCAATTGTTGGGGTAGGCTTTCAGCCAGTTCCTGTTCCTGGTTAAGGCGATCAAGCTCATTTTTAAGGGCAAAAGTTTCCGAGAAGGCGAGCTGATAACAGATAATCAGACCTAAGACAAAGCCACCAACCAGAATTCTATTTTTCGTTTTAATGGTCATAGCTTTAAATCCAGTTTTAATTCAAAGCTCGACTCCTTGTTATCCAGCTGTTCCAAATCGGTTATGGCGATTTGCTTTACAAAATCCAGATTTTCCAATTGAGAAATCCATTGAGAGAGTTCCCGGTTTTCGCGGGTAGTACCCTTAATGATGATGGTATTTGGTTCCAATTCTATAGGCTGGTCCTCTTTTATTGCTTTTATTAAAGGTTGGTAATTAAATTCATCAAGGAGTAAGGCTTCTGGTAGGGTAGCAGCAATTTGATCTAAATAATACGAAGATTTGGACCCTGAGGAACGCGCCACATCTTTAAGCAATTGCTCTTTTTTTGCAACCTCTTCCCGCAGGTTGATCAGATTTTCCCTTTGGGATTCATTTAAAGAAGAAAGCTGGCGTAATTCTTCAACCTGCCCGTAATAGGAGTTGAAAAAAAGGAAATTTATAATCAGGGCTACTAGAATAAAACCAACGGCTGCCGGTAAACCCAATTTATAGAAACGTTCCTGGGCATAAGTTTGGTAAAGCTGTTGCCCTGCTTCGCTAAAACCGGTTTGTGTTTTCCGGTTTTTACTGGCCAGGGTATATGCCCCGTTAAAGGCCGGTTCATAGGTTTCTGTAACCTCTAGTTGTTGATCATGAAGTACCTCTTGAAAACTTTCCGCGAGCAGGCCATCTAAACTAAAATCGGTAACAAAAATCTTTTTTTGTTTGAGCGTATTGATGAGTTCATCAATAACAGGCTTGCGACATATAGCGACGCTAGCCTTACCATCCTTGGTATATATTTCAAAATAAAAATCGGTTAGGTCTAGAGACTGGAAGGCAGTCTTCACCTGCTTATTAGGATCATTAATAACAGCAACTTCCTTGGTGATTACCTGATTGCCGGAATAGACTAAAAATACTTGTGAGCCTTTAGGGATGAGAACTGCTAGTTGTTCTAAATCTTCCGTTTCCTGAGTCGAACTGATGTTTAACTCTCCGTTGCTCAGTTTGGTTTGTACCCCACGATATCTAAACTTACCATTTTCTTCAGATACTGATAGGCCCCAATAGGTGTTCCCATCCTTTAGCCTTCGAACAAGATGTTGCCAGGTGTTCATTACTAATAAATTATGGTGGGTTTAATAAGAACGGTAAGCTTAGATCGACTGTCCTCTCTGGATCGTTTGCTAAATAACCATTTAATAACCGGGATACGGGCTAAAAATGGGACTCCGGTACCGGTGTCGTCTTTTAGTTTTTCCTCAAGACCACCTAAAACAATAATGTCATTGTTGCGGGCTTTAACCAGCGAAGTAAATTCTCTGGAATTTATCCCGGGAGGAGCATTTTGAGCAATACGCTCCCCATTAAAATTAGATTGAATGACTTTAATATCTAAAGTCACAATACCGTCGCCTGAAACCAGAGGTTTTACATCGAGAGAAAGTTCGGCATCAATGGGTTGATAATTCGTAATTTCAGAGGTTGCTGGGTTTTGAGTACCAATGAAGGTTTGGTTGGTCACTGCGTAGTAACTCGTTTGCCCATTACTGAAATAGGCACGGTGTCCATTAAGGGTAGAAATACGTGGCGAGGACTTGACTTTAAAATTCCCATTGGTTTCTTGAGCCTTAATGGCCGCAAAGAAGTTGGGCATCACCTTACCGATATTAAAAAAACTACTTCCGTCGATACGTCCTAAAATACGATTGACCGTATTGGCACCCAATTGCATATCAAGATCAGGGAATAATTTACCCTGTGTATCTGAAGGCTCAGAGCCCAGACCCCATTCCACACCGGCCTCAAGTGTGGCGTTACGCGATATTTCAAGTATCATCACTTCGATAAGGATCACTGGGACGGGCTTGTCAATATCAGCGACAAATTTTTTAAACCGTTGCACATCGGCACTAGGACCGCTGACCAAAAAGCTGTTTAGTTCTTTATCTACTCTAATATCCAGACCGTTTTTAAGTTCGTCAGGAATAATTTCTAAGAAATCGGTACTGCCGGATTCCTCGGTTCGATTATTCTCCTGATATCGATTTTGAGAATTAAAAGACTGTTGATTGGGATTGTTATAGGTATTTGTGTTTAAGGAATTAAAACCGGTATAGTTTTGGTTAAACCCAACGGTCCTGCCCGCAGTTCGGCCCGTTCTTACCGGATCATTCATTAGCTCGATAGAGCGATGCATAAGGGGTATTATTTCAACAGTGCGAACGGAAAGTTGATCGGTCGTTCCGAAATAATAAATACCGTCTATAAATTTAAAGGAATAGGTTGAAGTATTATCTGATACAGGTTTATTGAAATCAGGATTGTTGGGATTTTGATTTAAATTCGGATTTGAATTTGTGTCTTGAGGATTTTGTGCTGAGGTATCCTGACTCTCAAAGAGTGTTCTAAGGAGTTCGTAATAGGTAATATCTGAAGCTTTAAAACTTGCAGTACCTGCTTCTATGAGCGGGGTGGCAATAAAATAATCAATATCCAGTTCTGTGCTTAAATTTTGAACGATATCGGCTATTGGTGTATTTTCAAATTCGACGTCAAGTCTTTGTTGGACTGAATCCAAAACTTTATAATAGAAATCGGAAGCCCTTCTTCTATTGGGTCTATTCTGAGTTCCTTCAGCACCTTGTTGTGGCAGGTTGCTCTCAAACACGTAAAAATTATCACGGGTTTTAGAGACACTTAAATTGTTTGAAAATGCCAGTTTATCCAATGCAGCGTCTATGGGCATCTCCTGAATGAATACGGTGAGTGGCGTGTTTTCCAGTCCGGGGCTATACACCAAGTTTTTACCGCTAACCTCGGTTATCTTTTTAAAAACATCGTATAAAGGGTCCTGTTGGAGATCAATAGATAAAGACTCCCGACTCGGGTTATAGCTAATTGGGATAATTCGCTCCTCAACAGGTGGGGTGGGAGGGGTGTAGTTTTTAAATGAGAGTATATTGCCTGTAAAATCTATGGTAAGGTTGTATTCTTTACAAAGAAAAACAAGTACATCCCTTACCAGTACATCATTAAAAGTATTGGCAATTGTGGTTTGGTTTAAATCTGGGCTTACATTTATGTTGATATTATGAACCCGGGAAAGGGCCAATAAAAAATTAGGTAGGGTCGTATTTTGTAAATCGATATCAGCCTTTTCCTCAAGCCCGGGGGTTTCAACAGCCAAGGACTCCAGCTTAAGGCTCAATTGTTCGATTCTATTGCCCGGTTCTTGTGTGTAGGCGACCAGATTAACAGTAAAGAGAAAAATAATAAGTAAGTATCTCATAAAATTTAGTGAACCAATAATGAAAAAACTTCATCCAGCGAAGTCGTACCTGTTTTGATTAGGCGAAAGGCGTGGTCTTTAAGCTGTGGAATGTTCTCTTGTTTTAAATATTCATCAATTTCCAGTTCTTCAGATTTAATCGCTTTTTGTAGCTCTTTAGAAATAGGGATGATTTCGTATAGGGCCATACGGCCGGAATAACCGGTTTGGTAGCATTTCTGGCAGCCAGGTGCAACAAAGTAGGTATTTAAACCTTCCGGAATTTCATAATTCTTGGGAAATTCCTCAGGGTTTATTGGTATTTCTTCCTTACAATGATTACAAAGTTTCCGCACCAGCCTCTGTGCTACGCTGATATTTAAAGTACTACTAATCAAAAAAGGGGGGACGCCCATATCGATCAATCTGGATATAGTGGCCCAAGCCGAATTGGTATGAATGGTAGATAAAACGAGGTGCCCCGTAAGGGCAGCACGGATGGCCATATTAGCCGTTTTAACATCCCTAATTTCACCTACCATAATCACATCAGGATCCTGTCTTAAAAAAGTACGCATTGCACTGGGAAAGTCCAACCCTATGTCCTCCCGCAGCTGCACCTGATTTACACCCTCAAGCGTATACTCTATGGGGTCCTCTATAGTCAGGATTTTTGTACTGGGCTGATTTAATAGTTTTAAGGTAGCGTATAAAGTTGTGGTTTTACCGGAACCTGTGGGGCCAGATATCAAAACAATACCATTGGGGTTTTTAACGGCTTCTTTGTAGGTTTTCAGTTCTTCTTCTGTAAAACCTAGCTCTTCCAGATTTATCGAACTGGTATCTTTACTTAATATTCTCAAAACTATGCTTTCACCGTGTAGCGTACGCAAGGTAGAAACACGGATGTCAAATTCGTTTAGCCCCACTTGCATGGTGATACGCCCATCCTGAGGAAGTCTGTTTTGAGATATGTCTAGGGAGGCTTTATTCTTTATCTTGTTGATGATAATGGGATACTCCTCAATAGGAATATAGTATTGCTCCTTCAGTTTACCGTCAAGCCGGTAGCGTACCCTACATTTATCTTCAAAGGGTTCAAAATGCACATCACTACTTCCGATGGATTTTGCTGTGATCAATATTTTTTCAAGAAAATCCTGGGAGTAATTGATGTCCTCGGCGGTGGAAGTATTGGAATACCGGTAATTCTTGCTCAGAAGGTGATCAATTTCTTCTGAGGAAAGTTTTTCCAGATCGGCCTGAATATTTAAGATGACCTGTAATTCATTTTTAAGATTGTCAATATCCTGTGAATCAGTATAGAACGAGTAAACCCTATCATCCCTTTTAAACGGGATGACACGATAGGTATAAGCATCATCTACAGAGATGACCTGTAAAACTTCAACAGCTATGATGGTATCTTTCGCCATTATAAAAAATAACTGTTTTTATAAATTTCCAACCAGTCCAAAACTAGTATTCCAAGAAAAAAAAGCGACATATTACCGGCCAATGGAACGGTTTCAAATCTGTTTGTCGTATTAAAAATGAAATGGATTAATATGCAAAAGAATATTGAAATTATAAATGAAACTATAAAGGTGATGGTGCTGAAAGAAAAAGCGATAGCCAAAAAGAACAAAAGGTCGCCTAAACCAAAAGCTTTAAAAAATTCAATTTTTAGCACCAAATTGGTGTATAGAAACAAGCAGCATAAAACGCAAAAAATGAGAATTAAGTTAAAAGCAGTGTTTATAAGAAAATTAATCCCTCCTGCACTGTTGTAATGCAGAATGGAAAAAAGTATTGCTATTATTGGAAACAAAAACCAATAGACCTGACGTTCTTTGTTGTCCTGAAAAAAAATCATCAACAAGGTAACCAGCAACAATATTCGGCATACGAGTTCTATCAATCTTTTACAATTTGCTTGGGGTTACCATTTTCATCGATCTCCCACTCATTCATTATTCCATCCCTGTCAAAATCGGTTATGGCTACAGCCCGTACTTTAAATTGATTTTCACCCGAATTAATAATCTCATACACGTAGTTTGAGGTACCGTTATCCTTGACGGTTCTGGGTGCTTCGAAATCTAAGGTATTGAAATCATCTGCATATCTTGAGTTCAAATAAAAATATTGGGTTTGTAAATTATAAATGTATTTGAGTTGAATCTGGGCTTCCATACTCTTTGCCTTTGATATTAAGGGTAAAAGTTTAGGTAAAGCCAATAAAAGGAGGATGCCAATTATTGCAAGTGTAAAGAGCATCTCATTAAGGTTAAAAGCAGGTATTTTTTTGGTTTGCATAATTATGTAGAAAAATTTAAAATTAACTAATATCAAGCGTTTATGAGAATTAAATTTCCCTGAATTTATAAATAACGGTTGTTAAAATTAAATTTGTTAACAATAAGTTAATCGTTTAAATAATTTATTTTAATTTTTATTGGTGTTTTGAAATATAATTTTTACATATATTT
>CAYNMH010000140.1:0-6685 GCA_964398145.1 uncultured Flavimarina sp.
AATCTTAAATAATGATTACCGAATTGTGCATATTGTCAAAAGCGGTATTCCATATTTTCAGGAAGGAGTTCTTTTAATCTTTGTTGATGGTTAGAATGATCTTCTCTGCAAAACCGTATTGTTTCCATAAAACCCCCACATCATTTGTGAAAAACTTTCTTTTAACCTCGAGCTGAATCACTCGCTCCTCCCCCGGCATCAGCGTAAAGTAATTCTCAGATAAATAAACAGGCAATATACGCTTCCCTGTTTTCTGATCAATGAATCTAAGTCGGTTTCCAAAAGCAACGCTTTTAGAATTATTTTTAACCAAAAATTCTATTTTTTCAAATTCTTCCCTCGTATTGCGTGAGTGCAACTTAATGGTAACATCAGCCTCCGGTAAATCATTCAGTCCTGTATAGTTAAGTTCATCAATCCCATTTCTCCAGTAGAAATTTTCGGAAATCAAATTACCTTCCGCATCGCTCAACTGCAATTTGATAAAATGCAATGGAGTTAACGCGTTTTCTTTATCGCTTTCACCATACACTTCCATCTCATAAATAGAATAGCCAAACTGCGTCGCCCGTTTCTTACCCTTCATCCTTACATATTGTGCCCGCTGCGTATCAAAGCTTAGCGTTTCTGTATTGCCTTTACCATCAACAATAGTCTTTACGGTTTTCCATTTCCTGGCATCATTTGAAATCTGTAATTCGTAAGATTTAGCATAGGCATTTTCCCATTTAAGGATAATTTTTCCAATTTTCTCCTGTTTTCCCAAATCCACGTATATCCATTCATCATCTTTATAATCACTTTCCCAGCGACTTCCGGCACCACCATCTACCAGAAATTCTCCAGGCTGCATCTCTGAAGACGCTACGGTTTTCTTTCCATTAGCCAGATTCCCTGGATTAAAATTCAATTGAAATGCTTCGGCAATATTACTGGCAGATACATTAACTTTTGTCTCTTTCCCATATTCTGGAACTTCTTCACCCATTAGATTATAGACGGTGGCTTTTGCGATAGCACCTTCCAAATTACTCGAAGTAGTATTGATGGCCTTAACGCTGTTGTTTGAAGAATTCCACTGAATGTGAAGTGGTTCACAGGCTATTTTTGCACCCCAGTATGATCCTGTAGCATCAAAGTAATAATCATAAGTCTGCCAAACAAATGAGGGATAGGCCGACTGGCTCATCCAGATCAAAATACCACTAGCATCATTCCAAATCTTGTCATTCCAGGCTTCGTACATGCCTTTCATTACTTCGATGTTGAGATACTGTGCCTTTTCTGCGAATTCCTCTAAATTATTAGATTTACCGAACTGTGTATTAACCGCTGTTTTATAAGCTACCGGATTGGCATTAGAGGCTTCCTTGCCAAAGAAATGTTTATTCCACACATTATCATCTTCTTCCTTAAGCGCTTCATCTGTGGGCAGGGGCCAAAGTTTATCTTTTGGAATAAACATTTTAATACTCTCATAATTTGGAAAAGTTGTGGTTCCTATTTCTGATCGCATACCATAACCCCGGTCTGAGCCATATGGATATGGTGGGTTATTCCACGCCAGGTTACTTCCCGAATTTTCAAAATGATGCTTGGGTGGTTGATTTCCCCACCACCCACTACCGGATAGTCCATCCTGATTGGAGCTTGATTTATACATACGATCATTATGATCGTACTCTGCAACAATAGCGCGCAGATAATTGTCCAGTTCCGGTTTAGGATGAGTCTCATTAGCACCACACCACAAGGCAATACTGGCATGATTGCGCAGGCGTTTTATTTTATCTAGTGCGTTTGCTTTAAAGTCGTCATCATTTGCTACATCATTATAGGCTACGTACAGCCAAAAATCATCCCAAACCATTATACCGTATTGATCACAGTATTCATAAAATTCTTCATCTGTAATGGTACCTGTCCAGGATCTGATCATATTGTAGTTCATATCCTTGTGGAGTTTTATTCTTGTTTCATATTCTTCATCACGAGTACGTAACAAATACTCACTCATTCCCCAATTACCCCCTTTTATGAATATGCGTTGACCATTTACATAAAACTGCATGACCGGCCAGCCCGCGGCATTTTTGACAAATCGATAGTCAAATTCACGGATTCCAAAAAAGATTTCGCGCTCATCGGAAATCTCTCCATCAGTTCTTAAAGTAAGTTTGCAGGAATACAAATGCGGTTCGCCATAGCCATTAGGCCACCATAATTTTGGGTTTTTAACGATAAGCTCTTCAAATTTTCTTTTGTCGAAATAGATTTTAGAAGTAGCACCGGGAGCCATGGTAATGTTTTGGGAAAACTCAATGTTACCCGGTTGTATAGTTCCTGAGATCGTTACCTCTTTTGTAGAAGCGGAAGTATTTTTTAAGTCTGAAGAAACAAAAAGGTAAGCCACCTCATTTGATTCCAGTTGTGATCTGATCCAAGGATCTTCCATAGTTACATCACCAGTCACCTGCACCGAAACATCACCGGTAATCCCGGCCAATCTTCCTGGCACGTAAGGCATCCAGTCCCAGCCTGCAGCCGAAAGAAAAGTTGGGCTGGCGGTCACGCCAAAACGCTCATCGGCGTCACGTGTTTTGGTTTGATCAGCATCGGTAATCAAAACGGCGACAGCATTGTTGCCATTTTCATTGATTAAACTGGTAACATTGTACTTTGTACGCAACATGTGACCGCTAACGTCTTTAGTAGAATTTTCGGTACCGGAAAGTTTAGTACCATTAAAATAAAAATCGGCATAGCGGTTAGTATTCTCAAAAAACAACCAGACTTGACGGCCTTTTTCGTAAGATTTTGGCAATTTGAATTCCGTTCTATACCAGAACGGCCTACTGTAGAACGTTTCGTCAACCTGATAGATGTTATCTGCAAAGTTGGGGTCTTTTTCAAGACCTGCTTCCACATAAGATGTGAAAATAATTCCGGGCACAACGGCATCTACTGTCTCCTCAAACCGAAAACCAGGTCGGGAAATCTCATTTCCGCTTGCGCCAACGGCATCTTGTGGCTGTAAATGCCAGGCAACCTCAGGATTTGAACTATTTAAGGAAAATTCATCAACCTGTGCCTGTATCTCTCTACAACACAAGGAAAAAAACAATAGGATAACTAGTAAGCGCATATTTATTATCATAATTAATTATTCTCTTTATAAGCAAGCCAGGAAGGCTCTTTCCAGTCATCACTGCGGAAAGGGACTGCGGGCAGTCCCTCAGCATTCTGCAAGTTAGTTACAGGATAATTCGTAAAGGCATAGCGTACGGCTACAGGCTTCTTTACTTTAGATGAGCTCAAGACAATGGTGTTCCCATCTATTGTGGCGGTTGCAGGGTAGAAAATTTTGTCGTCACCTGCCATTTGAAAAAATTTTGGTTCTGCCTGATCATTTGTTTTCAAGCCTCCTGCTATAGTTTCCGGTTTAAATGAAACCTCAGCAATTTTCTTTTTAAAAGTAACCGATTGAAATTCAGGCCCGCGATAAGCGATATCTAAAAAATTGTAAGTTCTGTTCAAAGCAGTACGTGCCAGTCGTTCGCCAATTGGTTTTTTGTTTTTAGGGTGAAGGTCTCTGGCTTCGCCTACATCCATAGTGAGTACCATTTCAACATTGTTCATTTTAGAAATGTCTTCCTGAGCTTCCCTAAAAAAAGCGTAATCTGCCATCGTAGGGTCTTCTATTTCATAGTAATATGGTGCAACCTGTACGTAATAGAAAGGAAGATTATCCTGCCTAAAGGTTTCTCTCCATGACGCAATCATTTTATACATTAAACGTGTATATTCTTCACGTTCATTGCGGTTTGCTTCACCCTGATACCAGCAAATCCCTCGAATAGACAGGTTTTTTAAAGGGTGAATAATTGCATTGTATAATAAATAGGGCCTTGTCACTTTCTCAAAACTAAAACCTCCATCTATTTTTTCTTTAGAGCGGTCTGAATTGAGATAGGGTTGAAGATATACGGAATCAAGTAATTTATCTGAGGCTAAAACTTCGCGAGGCACATAAGCTTGCGCAGCCGACGCTCCAATACCTGTAAAAACTACACCTACTGGGATATTCAACTTTTCGTAAAGTTTTTGAGCAAAATAAAATCCTACAGCCGAAAATTTTTTAGCAGTTTCCGGAGTGCTCTGCACCCAACTACCTGTTAGGTTCATCAGAGGCTCATTGCTAAAATTAAGAGCTGTATTAAAAAGCCTGATGTGAGGATAATCGCTTTTTTGAAGTTCTTCCTTGGCATTTACAACTTCTTCCATAGCAAACTGCATATTAGATTGACCACTGCAAATCCACATTTCACCAATGAGTACATTTTCTATGTTTGCAGAATGTTTTCCGCTGGTGATGGTAATGCTGTGTTTCGTGAAATCTCCTGATTTGATTTTAGGAACTGGAAGCATTCCTCTAAATTCACCTTTTTCATTTGCTTCAACTTGAACGCCTCTAGTCCAGTCTGCATTTATAAAGACCTTGGCATTCGGTTCAGCTTCTCCCCAAACGGTAAAAGGTTTGTTCTGCTGTACCACCATATTATCAGTTAAGGGATCAGCAAACTTTAAGATTGCTGAATCCTGAGCCCATAAACTAAGATTACTCCACATTGTAAAAAAGAGAAGCAATCGGTAGGCCGAGCTGTACTGGTAAATTTGCTGTAACATGAGTTATCGGTTTTACGATTAAGTTCTGAAAATCAATTTTCGACGGAGATACTAAAGGTAGTAGCCGGTAGTTTTTTAGAATTAAAAAGTTCGGCAGTGGCCTGATCTTTCCAGGCGTAACGTACGGTATACGGTTCGGGGACTTTATCAGAATAAACAGTAACTTTATCCCCGTCAATTTTGGCAACAGCCGGATAAAAAATGTTATCCTTACCTGCCACTTCAAATGTGTCCAGGCTTCCGTCTTTAGCAGTCAGCCCTTTTGCATATTTAAAATGTACTACTGCCGTGTTCCCTTTTACCTTTAGTCTTTTGGGCAAAGGTCCCGAGGAAATGAGCTTTTTACCATACGTATTGTTCAAAGCCAAGAGGGATAATCTCCTACCAACTTCCCTTTTATTAGGTGGATGAATTGTTTTTTCAGATCCTATATCCAGCAAAACAGCCATGCCCGTATTGGGAACTTTTTCGGCAGTAATGCGTTGTGCATTTCGCAACCTTGCAGACTGTGTACCGTCACCAGCATATGTAAATGGAGCGATCTGTGCGAAGTAGAAAGGAAAATCATAATCCCATACAGCTCTCCAGTTTGCAATCATTGCCGGAAACAATTTAGTGTATTGTTCCACCCTGCCAACATTAGATTCCCCCTGATACCAGATAACTCCTTTGATTGTGTAAGGAACCAGTGGGGCTATCATCGCATTGTACAAGACCGTAGGACGGTTGGCATTATTCAGGTTTTCGATTACGGGCTTTTGCTTTTCAATTTTAAATTTCCAATCTCCCTCCAGCCTGATGGTTTGGTTTTGCTGACCTTGAGGAAAAATCGTGATTTCCTCCCGATCACCATATATACCTCCCAGTCCGCCCAGATCTACTACCCGTACTGAAAGCGTGTTCCTTCCAGGTTTAAAGTCTTCTTTAGAAATCAGATATTCCCGATTTAACGCCCAATAAAAACCTTCTGCTTTGGTTTCTCCTATCTGTTTATTGTTTAACCATGTTTTGTCTAAATCATCAATAGGTCCCAGGTTTAGGATTAAATTATTTCCTTTCCAGCTTTCCGGAATATCAATCGTTGTAGAAAGCCAAACAATTCCATCCAAATCTGGATATCCCTCATTCTCCCAAAGGGAAGGAATGGTAAGGGATTTCCAAGAATCTTTGGCTTCGGTTAAAAAATCCAATCTGGGATTTTCAATATCCCGGTCAAATTGTTCTTCCTTTTTTTTACTTTCTGAAATCACTTTATTCAGAAAAGGTTCAATAGAATCAATTCTATCCAACTCTTTGTTAAAATCATTGATTTCACGCAATGCTTTTTTACTTGTCCAGGCTTCTGCCACTGTGCCTCCCCAACTACTATGAATAAGTCCAATGGGTATGTTAAGATTTTTATGTAGTTCATTACCAAAGAAATACGCGGTAGCGCTGAAGTCTGAAACGGTTTCCGGAGTTACTATTTTCCAGGACCCCTTTACATCCTCTACGGGCTTTAGAGAAGTAGTTTTTTCTACAGTAAATATCCTGATGTCGGGGTAATCTGCATTTTTAATTTCCTGCTCGGAATGAGTAATAGGCTCATTGGGCCAACCGGCAAGTGGCATTTCCATATTAGACTGCCCACTACAAAGCCATACTTCACCTATAAGTATGTTTTTGATGACAACTCTACTACTTCCACTTATAGTTAGTTCATAGGGTCCACCTGCGGGTGGAGTTTTTAAAATAGTGTGCCACTCGCCATTTTGGGCTGTTTTGACTAGTACCTCTTTTGAACTCCACGAGGGTTTCAGATTTATGGTTTCTCCCGGTTCTGCCCATCCCCAAACTGGAGCTTCAGTCTTTTGTTGCAGAAGCATATTATCACTAAAAATTGACGGTAATCTAATTTCTGCTAAAAGCAGATTTCCCTGAAGAAAAATAAAAGCAGTAAAAAAATATTTAAAAAAATCCATAATACTAAAACGTTTTAGCAAATTAATTAATTTTATCT
>CAYNMH010000141.1:0-6663 GCA_964398145.1 uncultured Flavimarina sp.
AGGAAACACGTGGAAATAAATAAAATTAAAACAGGAAACAGATAAGCGATTGGGCGGCCAATCGCTTTTTTTGGTTTTGGAGAAAGCTATTTATTAGTATTTGACAATATGCTATTTTCGAAAGAATTTAGTCTTGGCATTAAAATTAATAAATAGCACTTTTATAATTACCTTCATACTAGAGTAAAGGCTATATTGCGTATAATCTCTTAAAACTATATAATCTAAGAATTAATGAGAGTGGTCAAATTCATCTTTGGTATTCTATTAGGATTTTTTGCATTGGTAACAATGATTCAAATGGGTAGTGAGGAGCGAGGGGCTGGTTTAATAGGTGCTTTAACAGGCTTTGTTATAGTTGAGATAATAGCAATTTATTTAGTTTACAATGCTTATGCTAGCCATTCTAAGGAAAAATTGAAGACCGCAAATAGTGAGATCGAAAGTGACCAATCCTATTCTGCTATTGATCCAAATAATAGAGATAGTATTGATACACCCCGAGATTCTAATTCCCATAACGATTCAGAAAGCAATGAAAATTCTATCCAATTTGATATGGACAAGGAGATACTTATACTGACTGAAAATTTAGAGAGATTAAATAAATTATACCAAAAAGGAATACTTTCAAAAGAAGAGTATGAATTAAAATGCTCCAAGATTAATTTGGCTAAAGCTAATTTAGAGTTTCAAAAATCCAGGGAATATATAGATTTACAAGCACTTTTCAATCAAAAAGTTTTGTCTCAAGAGGAGTTTGAAAATAAATCGAAATTACTCTTGAATAGGCATATTCAAAATATAAATGTACCTGTAAACAGAAATCGTAATATAATTCCTCTGGTAATTACAGGAATATTAATAATCATCTATCCTTTTATTATTAAATATTTCTTCAAGAATTTTTTCGAATACAAGGTATATAATGATGAATTGAAATTGTTTTTCTGGATATCGGCGGGTACAGCCCTGTTAATGATAAAAAAGCAATCTTATATGAGTATCGTACTTTTTATTATGGCTGTTTTATATTGCCTGATAGTTAGTTCTCAACATATTTTAGATCTTACTACCTGAAAATTTGGTATAAAGATTTTTATTTGAGAGTTGGCTCACATAGGAGAACCATAATTTTTAAGATTGCTAATAAAGTAAAACATCAACAAATCCCATTCACAAACTTCTCCTTTCCCTATATCCGATTGAAAGAATTCATAATGATCCTATTCTTGCATTTTTCTATTATTGGCTAATTCAAACTGCAATGCAATAGGTGATTCAGGAGAAATTTTAAATCACCTTCCTTAACCCAATAAAAACAGAAATCAACAATATCATTCTCAAAAAACCACTATAACAAATCCCTCCAATCCCGTGGCCAGCAAAGGGAAAATCAAGTCATTAAAAAATACTGATCACTTCCGTTTTACCAGCGCAAAATAATCCCCTTCCAGCGGCAAATAACCCTGATCGTACACAAAATAATAAATGGTTCCCGCTTTGGTCGTATAAATACTCGTAATGAGATTAAAGTCAAAACCCAGAACGGCAAGCTTGTCGCGGGTGGTTTTGGTTTTATCTTCGGGATTGAGTTCTTCCAGAATGCGGTAATTTTTGCGCAATTGGTTATTAGTATTACGCACCAGATTGCGTTGATCGCTGTTGAGCTTATTGTTGGCCGCATTGCGACAGGCATCGCTGCAATACTTTTTATCAGCGCGGCCAATAATCTTATCACCACATTCAGGGCAGGTCTTGCTCATATTCTTAGAAATTCATTCTAAAGTAATGATTTTATTGGATTTAAGCCTGTTGTTCGGTTTTTATGAATTTGCGGGTTACTTTTAACACCCTGTTTGCTGTTAAGATATTCGTTTCGCGAATGCAATGAAATAATCCAGATCTGCCTTTGTGGTTGCAATTCCCACCGATATCCTTGCCGCACCACGCATCTTTTGTAAGGCATTAATCATCTCTCTGTAGCCTCCCTGAATATTTGCGGTAAAAAAGTCGGTTAACTCTTCCGGAGATAAATCGTTGTTGATTTCGTCTATTCCGGGATTACAAAAACAACCCGTGCGCAGCGAGATGTTGCAGGCATTGGCCTTGTGCTCCACTTCTTCAAAAGGGATGGTTCGGCCCTGAGCATCAAAAAAGTTCATAATAAGGGTACCGCCGGTTTTTTCGCGATTCTTAGGCCCGTAGATTTTGACTTTAGAGATTCCATTAGCGTGCTTAAGGATTTTAAGTTGGTCAAAAAGATAGTGACTAAGCGAATTTACGCGGGCATTGATGCGATCAATACCAATGTTGCCTATGTGATCAAGCCCTATTTTTAAAGCCGGAATGTCCAGATAGTTTAGTGTTCCGTTCTCGTAGCGCTCGTGATTGTTAGCTAAAAAGTGGTGTGCTGACTTCACACTGGCCAGAGTCACCGTACCACCGGCAAACCAGGGTTTGCAGAGTTTATTGAATTTCGATTTTTTCACCAAAAGACAACCTAATCCCGTGGGATATCCAAAAATCTTATAGAACGAAATGGATACGAAATCGGGTTGAACCTCTTGTAGATCGAGTGGCGAAGTCGGCACAAAAGCGGCGGCGTCAAGCAAAACGTCCCAGCCTTTTTGCTGGGCATTGGAAACCCAACTCAGGTCGTGCTGTACGCCCGAAACGTTGGATTGAGCGGGATAGGCAAAAAGCCGATTCACTCCTTGAGACGGGGCCGAAAGAGCTTCTTCCAGAGCTCCGCTATCTACGCACAGATCTTCTAATTGCATCGGAATATAGTGATGCTGCCCCCCTTTAGATCTGCAATATTCCCTGATTCCATTTACCGAATTGTGATTGTCTGCAAACAACACGTATTCAGAGCCTTGCTGAAAGGGATAACACTCGCCAACGATTTTAAGCGCTCCCGAGGCATTTAGGGTAAAAATGCAGAAGTAGTCTTTGGCATTAAAATACTCCAAAACCCGATCCCGTGCTTCCTCAACCAGGCGTGTGGCGTGCATAGAGGTAGGATTGGTAGAATGCGGGTTACCAAACGTGTGTTGCTTTAAAATCTGATGATGCGCATCAATCTGACTTGCAGCATACAGGTTTCCACCGGTATAATCCAGATAGACGTGTTTCTGCTCATCAAGACGGCTGTATTCATTCCTGCGTAATTCATTAAAAAAATCCTCATCTACGAGTGTATGGAGCTGGCGTCGTTTTGGTTTAAAGAGTGTTGCAAACATAATCTGGTGTTAGTTCGTAGTTGCTGAAAACCCGTTTCTGAGTTACTTTATGAAGTAAAAAGGCCTGGGTTAACAGGATGCTGCAAGTTCTTTTGAATTTGAATTTGGGTCAACGGGTAATTTCCCCTTTTGATAGGGGAAATAGGAGGAAATAGTTTAAGGGAATTAATTAGAGAAGAAATTTAGGCGAACAGCTTCTAAAATGTAAAATAGGGATTGTCAATATTTTGCTATTAAAATATCCGCTTACAAATGCTTACAAACGATTATAAACGAAAGTAACTATTTACTAACCGATTGTTTTTTGATGGCTGTCTAATCTTTGCATCGTCAATCAGTTACAGCAAACGATCTGTTGTGAGGACAAATGAGATTTTCGCCTTCGCGGAAAAAATATTAACTGTTTAACGTAAAAACAAAAATCATGAGCACATTAAGAAACAAAGTACAGTTGATCGGAAACTTAGGAAATGATCCTGAAATCGTAAATCTGGAGTCAGGCAAAAAGCTGGCAAAATTCAGCATTGCGACTAATGAAAGTTACAAAAACACTAAGGGCGAGCGGGTCACAGATACCCAATGGCACAATGTGGTTGCCTGGGGTAAAACTGCGGAAATCATCGAAAATTATGCTACTAAAGGAAAAGAGGTTGCGATTGAAGGTAAACTCACTTCCCGCTCGTATGAAACCAAGCAGGGCGAAAAACGTTACATTACCGAGATTGTATGTAATGAATTGTTGCTGTTGAGTAAGTAGTTTAGGTATAGGAATTACCGACTTTCAACATTAAAAAATCACTCAGCTACCTTTGCGAGTAGGTGAGTGATTTTACTTTTTGTCTCTGAGAATAATTATTGAAGCCCTGATATTTATTTAATCACATTATCCATCACTTCCTGAACCACTTCAGGGTTTAACAGGGTGCTGGTGTCGCCCAGGTTTGAGGTGTCGTTTGAAGCGATTTTACGCAAAATACGACGCATGATTTTTCCGCTTCGGGTTTTGGGGAGGCCGCTGGTAAACTGAATTTTATCCAGTTTTGCGATGGGGCCAATACGGTCTGAAATCAATTGATTGATTTCCTTCCTCAGATTGTCCTGATTTCGGGTTTCTCCGGTTTCTTTCAGAATCACATACCCGTAAAGCGCGTTTCCTTTTACCTCGTGCGGGTAGCCCACGATGGCACTTTCGGCCACTGCGGGGTGTTCGTTAATCGCATCTTCAATAGGTGCGGTTCCCAGATTGTGACCGCTTACGATCACTACATCATCTACCCGACCGGTAATACGGTAATAACCTACACTATCGCGTAAGGCACCATCACCGGTAAAATACATGTTTTTAAAGGCCGAAAAATAGGTGTCTTTATACCGCTGGTGATTCCCCCAAATGGTGCGTGCCATAGACGGCCAGGGGAATTTGATGCACAATCTACCATCCACCTGATTGCCTTTGATCTCTTTTCCTTCCTCGTCCATAAGCGCGGGCTGAATTCCGGGCAACGGCAAGGTCGCAAAAGTTGGGATCGCAGGGGTGGAGTAGGGAATGGGCGAGATCATAATACCGCCGGTTTCCGTTTGCCACCAGGTGTCAACAATCGGGCATTTTTTCTTCCCGATATTTTCATCGTACCAGTGCCAGGCTTCCTCATTAATGGGTTCGCCCACGGTGCCCAAAACCTTTAGCGAAGACAAGTCGTATTTCTCCACGTGTTCCAGGTTTTCTTTGGCCAGAGCGCGTATTGCGGTAGGAGCGGTATAGAACTGCGTCACTTTATGCTTATCTACAATTTCCCAAAAACGCCCGTAATCAGGATAACTGGGTACGCCTTCAAACATGACTGTGGTGGCGCCATTGGCCAGCGGACCGTAGACAATATAGCTGTGACCGGTGATCCAGCCGATATCTGCCGTACACCAGTATACATCGCCATCGCGGTATTGAAACACATTTTTAAATGTAAACGCGGTATAAACCATATAGCCGGCGGTGGTGTGCACCATACCTTTGGGCGTTCCGGTTGAGCCTGACGTATACAGGATAAACAGCGGGTCTTCGGCATCCATGATTTCGGGTTCGCAGGTGGCTTCGGCCGTATCGAGAAGAGGTTGCAACCATTTGTCGCGGCCTTCTTTCATCTCCACTTCAGAATCGATTCGGTTGACAACCAAAACCGTTTCTACACTATCGCATTTTTTCAATCCTTCGTCAACAATTCCTTTTAAATCGATTGTTTTGCTGCCGCGAAAAGATCCGTCGCTGGTGATTACCATTTTACAATTGGAATCATTAATACGTGTGGCAAGCGCGGTTGAAGAAAAACCGGCAAACACCACCGAATGAATAGCACCTATACGCGCGCAGGCCAGAACCGCAACCGCCAGTTCCGGGATCATCGGTAAGTAAATACAGACGCGATCGCCTTTTTGAATGCCTTCGGCCTTTAAAACATTAGCCATTTTGCACACGCGGTCGTGCAGCTCGTTATAGGTGATGTGTAAAGCTTTTTCGTCCGGATTATTAGGTTCAAATAAGATGGCGGTTTGATCCCCACGCGTGCGTAAATGCCGGTCAATGCAGTTTTCGGTGATGTTGAGTTGGGCACCTTCAAACCATTTAAATTCGGGTTTTTCAAAATCGTAGCTTAACACGTTATCCCAGCGTTTGTGCCACATAAAATGCTCTTCGGCAATTTCTTCCCAGTAACTTTCAGGATTGCGCACTGATTTGCGATAGACTTGAAAATATTCTTCTAAATGTTTGATATGGTAATTACTCATGATTGTAGTCTTAATTGATATTTAAAAGGGTTAGAGAAATTAGTTCTAAGCCAATAAAATTACTAAATCGATGTCGAATCCCTTTGAACAATTCTGCTTAGAAGTCTGAGAATTATTTACTTTTTTGTGAAAAAATCTAAAAATTACGTTTGGTTTTAGGTGTAAACGGCTTCGTTCACCTCGATCCAATACCCATCAGGATCCTGAAAATACACCTGCCGAATTCCATCATCGCGGACGTAATTTTTTTGAGGTGTGTCTTTCCAGTCCGAAAAAGCGATGCCCAGCGTTTCTAAATGGGCGATGAATTCGTCCAAATGTGGAGTTGCCAAAGCGAAATGAACGGCTTTGTTGGTTTTAATTTCTGCATCGGGTCTGGGTATCAGATGTAATTGTCTGCCTTCACCAAGGGCTAGCCAGCGCGTCTTTGATTTGGAAGCCGTATTTTCAATTTCACGGAACTGAAATACCTCCTGATAAAAGACGACAGCAGTATCAACATCTTTAACGGATAGGGCGATATGGTTGAAGGTAAACTTTGACACTAGATTATGGGTTCTAATTGAAAACTAATGACTCTGTGCTTCTCCCGCACCGCTGGGGATGCGTATATGTTCCACAATTTCCCGAACGCTTT
>CAYNMH010000142.1:0-6656 GCA_964398145.1 uncultured Flavimarina sp.
TGAAAGAATTAGTAGAACAAATCGCAAAAGATAATAAATTAAAGTTATATATTGATCAAATCTTAAAATGTATTTTAATCTCTATATTAACTAATTGTTCATTACATTATCCCCATTAACTAGTCTGCTGAGGCTAAGTCTTTAAATTTTCAATCTAAACCAATATATATGAATTCGGAGTCCCTATTTAATGCCATTCGCAGTGGTGATGGCGCGCAAATCAGCCGTATTTTAGAGGAACAACCCGGTCTTTTAGACACTGTTGATTCCCGTGGTTCCAGTCCATTATTACTTGCAAGCTATTATGGTCATCGGGATGTATGTGAACTTTTAATTGAAAAAGGTGCCAAGATAAATGCTAAAGACGCGAGTGGCAATACAGCGCTAATGGGTGTTTGTTTTAAAGGTTATACAGACGTTGCTCAATTGCTGGTGGAATCTGGTGCAGACGTTGATATTCAAAACTTCAATGGCGCGACTGCACTTATTTATGCCGCTACATTTAACCAGAAAGAGCTTGTAGAATTACTTCTTCTGCACAAAGCAAATACAGAACTAGAGGATAGCCGCGGACTTAAAGCTGCAGATCACGCCCGTATGCAAGGGCTTAGCCAAATCGAAAAAATACTGGAAGATGCCTCAAAACAATCTTGATCTTCTACATAGTATTCGATTTAGAATCTCCGGGATACGTTCAAAGGCTGTTTTAAGTCCCGATGAAGAAGATAAATTTACCGGCTTTTTAATAAATGCGCTGGGTCGCGATGTCTTTGTGATAAGTACAGGGCTTGGGCTAAGTGTTTATTATACGCACCAGGAGGACTGCACCAGTTTTATTACTAAAAGCCTTCAGTTATTTAAAGAAACAGATGTTGATGATTTAAACGAAATGGTAATTGAACATTATCACGGAATTGAAGTCCTCAACTTCTTTGATAAGTTGGTTAAAACGCTTGCAGATCATCCTTTACTTCTTCTTTCCTGTTGTAAGAAGTTTATGCATCAATATAATTTAGCAACCCATAAGACGCGTTTACACCTTTTGCTTTACTCTTCATTTCAGTTCCATGTGCAGGACTTAATTACAGAAGCAAGAGTACCTTATGTTGAAAAAATAAAAGAATTACTACGAGAACACAACCATTCTGATTTTGAAAATTTAGAAGACAACAGCAGATTAATAGAGCACATAAAAACTAATTTAAATTAAATAGTCAGGTCTTTCAACCTTTTTACTTTTTTGAGCCGGCTTAAGATTTTCAGAAATGCCAGTGCAGTAATGTAAGCATCTCCCATTGCCTTGTGACGGTCAGTTCTCGGGATATTAAGTTCTTCACACAAATCATCAAGACTGTATACTTTATCTGGATTGGTGATATTTACTAAATGGACGGTACGTTTAAAAAGGACTCCGGTATCTACTATTTTGTTTTTTAGTTTTGGTGCCCCCAGTCTTTTTAATGCGTAATTGATAATGCCCACGTCAAAACCTATGTGATGCCCTACCAGTACTGCATTGCCTATGTATTCCAGAAAGGTTTTGACGGCTTCTTCCTCGCTGATTTTGGTGTATTTACTGTTTTCTTTTAAGATGCCGTGAATAGCTACGGCATCTTTACTAAAGACTTCCTGCTCTACGTAAAGTTCAAGGCTATTTGACAAATTAATGCGGTTCCAGGTGAGTTCTACAGCCCCAAGACTAAGCATACGGTCAGTTTGCTTATGAATGCCAGTCGTTTCGGTATCAAAAATGATAAAGCGTGCGTCTTCAATAGCCGGTGCCTCCAGACCTGTAAAAAGAAGCGCATAGTCTTTATAAAACTGTGGAGGTTCTGGCTTTTTGGAAAAAAATGGAATTCTCATAAGTTCTGTTGAAATTATAAATCTATGAACTTATTTAAGCTGATAGCGTACGGTTAAAATCTCCTGAATATCCTGAATAGGCTTAAAACAGCGCTTCAATTTTAACTTTTCGGCTTTGCTTAAGGTGGCCAACTCAATAAATCTACCCGAATCCCCATGTAAAATACCTTGTTTGGTTCTAAATTTCAACAAGGCTTTAAAAGCATAGGAACAACTCTCGTAAATTTCTTTGTTGTTTTTTTCGATCTCTGCCAGGCGTTCAAAGCGTGCTGCGGTATTGTTGATGTTGCGCAATTTGTGATGCAAGCTTAATACCCGTGCAGCATCGATAAGAGGCATTAGAGCTCTGGATTTGATGTCAAAAAAGTCTTTGTGCTCACCGCCTTCCTCCACCAGAAATTGTCTGAAGAAACCCAAAGGCGACGGGCTTCTTATAGCATCTTTAGCCATTACCCTATAGAACATATTATTTTGGTCTAGCGTTTCCAGAATATTATCAGACAGGCGCGTCACCAGATCGGTGTCTCCATACACATAGCTGTAGTCGAAAAAGATAGCCGATAGCAGCTGACTTTCTGGAGTAGGATCTTTGATCCAGATATCGTATTGATTTTTCCACTCCTGCAGCGACTGGCACCAGCGTGGATTGCTGGCCATCATATCTGCCGGGCAATAATCATAACCTATTTTGTGTAGGGAACGGGTAATATATCGCGCCAGTTTAATAAAATAAGCCTGGGTCTCCTCGTAGTTTTCATCTGCAACATTATCAAAAACGATGGCGTGATCCTGATCGGTAAGCAGCAGTTGTTCTTTACGACCCTGGCTGCCCAGTGCAAGCCACGCAAATTTACACGGTGGCGAAACGTCCATTTTTTTAAGCGAAAGTTCAATAACCCGTACGGTTATGGCATAATTAATTTCATTCAGAATATTGAGAATCTGCGATAACGGAAGATTTTGGGCCAGATATTTTTTAAGCAGTTGCGATACCTTGAGGCGTACATTGCGCAGGCGGCGGGTACGTTTAGCCAGTTTTACTTCTTTCATAAGCACCACCGGATTGTTTGCAAATGAAACCACAATATCGTGTTCGGTAATCAGGCCAAGTAAATGAGAATCTGGAGTGCCATCTTCCGTGATGCACAAATGACTGATGTCGTTTTTGAGCATAATAAGTTGGGCCTGCGCGATGGTAGGATCTTTATGAAAACACCGCACCGGTTTGGTCATAATTTCAGAAACCGGATCGTTGATACCGGCGTTACCTGTGGCAATTTTATCCCTCAGGTCTTTATTGGTAATTATGCCCTTGGGTTTATTTTCTTCAGTCACAACGATAGAACCCACATCACGATGGCTCATTTTTGAAGCGGCGATTTTAATAGGAGTGTCTGGCGGGCAGGTGAGTATGTTTTTTGAATATTTAGCTTTTTGAAGGTCAAAAATTTCGCTGTTACGCTCTACTGAATATTCGGTGAACAGTTTACCGCTCTCTTCAAGGGAATAGGGGTCCTGTACATTAGAAGCAAAGGAAGCAATGAGAAAATTACTCACTTCTTTGTGCTCCAGTGCTATGGGTAGAAATAACTCTATGGGAATACCGTATAAGATGGTTTCCTCATTGGCCGAAGCCGAAAGTTCATAGTCTTCCTTGGTGATCAACGGCCGAAGTCCAAAAAGATCACCTTCATCACAGATATCCACAATTTTGGGCTCATGGGCTTCAGTGCGAAAAAGCCGCACTGCCCCGTCTTTTACCACATAAAAAATACCGGTATTCGTTTGGTTCTCTCTAAAAATAGGTTTGTCTTTTTCATAATACAACACCTGGACTTCCCCTGAAATTTTCAACAAACTTTGCGAACTTAAAAACTGAAAAGGGGGGTAGTCCTTAAGAAAATCGGCAACGCGTTCGGTTATGGTGTTTTTCATATACTAAAATTAAACAAATAGGCGGGAGAAGACGATGCTATCTGCTTTTAATGATTTATTCGGAAGCGGGAAAATTTTCTTTCAATTGAGGTTGCGCCGCTCAATAAAGAAACGTTTGAGAAGTTGTTCGGCTTCCTGCTCAAGAATACCGCCTGTAAATACGGTTTTGGGATGCAGTTTAGTGCCCATTTTCAGGAATCCGCGATTGGGATCTGGTGCCGCATAAACAATGCGGGCTAGCTGACTCCAGTACAGGGCTCCGGCGCACATCTGGCAGGGTTCAAGCGTGACGTAAAGTGTGCAGTCGCGCAGGTATTTTCCGCCCAGATAGTTTGCTGCTGCCGTGATCGCCTGCATCTCTGCGTGAGCCGTAACATCATTAAGCCTTTCGGTGAGGTTGTGAGCCCTTGCGATGATGGTATTGTTGATTACAACGACAGCCCCTACGGGAATTTCGCCCTGCTCAAAAGCGGTTTCGGCCTCCTGCAAGGCGCGTTTCATAAAATAGGTGTCGTCAAAAGGGTCTAAAATGGACATTAGTAAAATTTAGGATAAGGAATTTACGGCAGATTGCAGTAACAAGATATAAAGTTTTAAGGATTCAATTTAGAAGAGATCGACTAAATATTTCGGCTACCTTTGTTTTATGAAATATCCCTTGCTTGAAACCATAGACCTGCCTGAAGATCTCCGCAGGCTTTCACCGGATAATCTGGAGGAACTCGCTACCGAATTGCGGCGGTTTATCATTGATGTGGTTGCGGTAAAAGAAGGCCATCTGGGAGCAAGCCTGGGCGTAGTTGAGCTTACTCTGGCTTTGCATTTTGCATTTAATACCCCCTATGACAAGCTCATCTGGGATGTGGGGCATCAGGCATACGGGCACAAAATTCTTACCGGAAGGCGAAAGCTTTTTGATACCAACCGCCAGTTTAAGGGTCTGAGTGGCTTTCCTAAAATGACCGAAAGTGAATACGACGCCTTTGGTACCGGTCACAGCAGTACTTCGATCTCTGCAGCATTGGGGATGGCCATTGCATCGCGCCTGCAAGGCGATCTGGAGCGGCAGCATATTGCAGTAATTGGCGATGCCTCCATTGCCAGCGGGATGGCATTTGAAGCTCTAAATCATGCGGGGGACAGCAGTGCAAATATTTTGGTCATTCTCAACGACAATACTATTGGGATTGACCCGAGTGTGGGCGCCCTTAAAAATTACCTTACACAGGTCAAAACCGGAAGCCAGAGAAGCGTGAATGTGTTTGAAGCTTTAAATTTTAAGTATTTTGGGCCGGTTGATGGCCACGATATTGAAAAGCTGCTTGACATTTTTAAGACATTGAAGAAAATAAAGGGACCAAAATTTCTGCACGTCATTACTACCAAAGGAAAGGGGCTGAAACAAGCGGAGCGCGATCAGGTGCGGTATCATGCACCGGGAAAATTTGATGCCACGACGGGTGAATTAAAACCCGGTAACGGAGTGCCGCAACCTCCAAAATATCAGGATGTATTTGGTTTGACTCTGGTAGAGCTTGCCCGGAAAAATCCTAAAATAATAGGAATAACTCCCGCAATGCCTACCGGAAGCTCCCTTAAGTTTATGATGCAGGAATTCCCGGAGCGGGCGTTTGATGTTGGCATCGCAGAGCAGCACGCGGTTACTCTAGCGGCAGGCATCGCAGCTTCAGGAGGTGTTCCCTTTTGTGCGATTTACTCTACATTCTTACAACGGGCCTACGATCAGGTCATTCACGATGTGGCCTTGCAAAAGTTGCCCGTTGTATTTTGTGTGGATCGGGCAGGGTTGGTAGGCGAAGATGGCGCGACGCATCACGGGGTTTTCGATTTGGCCTATTTAAGATGTATTCCAAACCTTATAATTTACGCTCCGCGAAACGAAGAAGCCTTGCGGAATATAATGTTTACTGCACAGGCAGGTCTCGGTTTGCCGATTGCCATACGCTATCCCCGCGGAAGAGGTACGGTTTTAGACTGGAAAAGGCCTTTTAAAAAGATAGAATTAGGCAAAGCCGAAAAGCTCACCGAAGGTAAGGAACTTGCGCTTTTGGTAACCGGAAACTTTACAGAGAAGGCTTTAAAATTAGCAGAATCTTTCAACGGAATCATTGCAGTGTATTATTTCGGATTTATAAAGCCTCTTGATACCGAAACGCTTCAGTACGTTTTCAGCACTTATGATAAAATTCTTACCCTTGAAGACGGAGTGCTCCAAGGAGGTTTGGCAAGTGCTATAGCTGAAGCAGCAGCGTCTTCAAATTATAAAGGCAGCATAATCAGCCTTGGTATCCCTGATGAATTTATCGAACAGGGAAATACCGAAGAACTGTATCAATCTGTCGGGTTAACGGTTGCTCAACTCCAATCCAAAATACATGAGTTATTAACGGAATAACTTAGTTAATGATGAGTTTCCTGCTTGCAGAAACCTTATCATTCTTAATCTGCAGGATATAAACGCCCTGTGATAGCGATGAGGTATTGATTTCAATCTGATCAGAAAGCATTTGTTTTTGAGTAAGGATTTCACGACCACTAAGATCAAAAATCGTGATGTTTCCTTCTCCAAAATTGCCGTTTATAAACACATTAACCTGATTTCTGGAAGGATTTGGAAACAGGAAAAAGGCCTTACTGGTGTCGTTTACATCTTCAACACTTAGAACACAATTTCCCTGAAATTCTGCAGGCACATTAAAATTTTCAATTTGATCCAATCGGGATTCTGCACTCCCCTGTCTGGCATTTACCCCCAGACCCCGTCGTGCAAAGGCTTTCCAAATTAGGCAGGCATGTTTTCCGTCATAAAGCACTTCATCTGCAGCCAAAATAGCATC
>CAYNMH010000143.1:0-6632 GCA_964398145.1 uncultured Flavimarina sp.
CGGCTAATTCAAATAAATAAATTTATGAAATCAAAATTTACATGGTGCTTTGCATCGGCGCTGCTGTTCTTGGTACAGTTTGCCTTTGCGCAGCAGAAAACAATTACAGGAACAGTAACAGATCAGAATGGTCTTGCACTTCCCGGAGTTAACGTCGTTGTTCAGGGTAGTACCGTTGGTACCCAAACAGACTTTGATGGTAACTACTCAATCAGCGCTCAAGAGGGGCAAACTTTAATATTCTCCTATGTAGGCTTCTCCGACGTACAAGCACTAGTTGGGCCTCAGAATACTATGAACATAACAATGGAGTCAGGTGAAGATCTTGAGGAAGTTCTTGTGGTTGCCTATGGCTCTCAGACTAAGAAATCTTTAGTAGGATCGGTAACATCTCTTAATGCTGAAACTTTGGAAAAGCAACAATTAACTAGTGTTACTGGTGCAATTCAAGGCACAGTAGCTGGTGTTAATGTTATTACTTCTGGTGGTCAACCAGGTGAAAACCCTACCATCCGTATTCGTGGTATTGGTTCAATTAATGCAAGTGCTGATCCGCTAATTGTTGTAGATGGTGTTCCTTTTAACGGGAATATAAATACAATTAGTGCTGATCAAATAGAATCTATGAATGTTTTGAAGGATGCTTCTTCAACAGCATTATATGGTTCAAGAGCTGCAAATGGTGTTATTTTGATAACAACTAAAAAAGGCGAGTTTAATAGTGCTCCTAAAATTACCTTGACTGCTGTAACAGGATTTTCTTCACCGGCTGTAGATTTTCACGATGTTATTGGAACCGATGATTTTATGCGTTATTCATGGGAAGCCCAGCGAAATGCTAATCAATATGTTTCAGGTCAAGCTGCAGCTCTAGCTGGGCAGAATGCATCTAATGAATTGATTCCTCTTTTAGGATATAATCCATATAATGTTGCACAGCCGGTTGATGCTAATGGTAATTTAGTTCCTGGTGCGAATTTATTATGGGAGACTGATTGGCAGGATGCCATATTGAGAGATACGTCTTTGCGTAATGAATACACCTTAGGAATTTCAGGTGGAGGTGATAAATCTCGCTATTTTCTATCTGCAAATTATTTAGAACAAGAGGGATCAGTGAGAACTTCAGACTTTGAAAGAATTACTACTCGACTTAATTTAGAGTCTCAAGTTACGGACTGGTTATCAGTTGGTTTAAACTCATCTCTTTCTACTCAATCTCAAAGCGTTCCCATTCAGTCTGGTAGTACATTTGGGAGTTCTATTCAATGGATTTATAGCGTATCTTCTGTTTATCCATTATATAGAAGGGCAGAAGATGGTTCCTTAGTTACCGATGATTTTGGCAATCCTATCTTTGATTATGGATCTACTCCATCACAGGATATAAACGGTACTAGACCGTTATTAGGGAATGAAAATGCTGCAGGAGCTTTATATAATAATGAAACACGTAATCGCAGGACAAATGTTATAGCTAATGGTTTTGCAAAGATTAATTTTACAGAAAATCTGTCTTTTAGAACAAATCTTTCATACGAAAATTATTTATTGGATACCTTCGGATATGATAATTTTGAAGTTGGTGCTGCTGCTAGTGTGGGCGGACGTGTTGATCAAGATAGGGATATAACTACCACACTTAATTTTAATAATGCTTTAAACTTTAATAAGTCTTTTGGAGATCATACAATTAATGCTGACGCAATTTTTGAAACGTACCAGCTTAAATATGATGCACTGGGAGCTCAAGGCACAGGTTACTTACCTGGTGTAAAAGTTTTGAATGGTGCTACTTCTCCAGAAAGTATTAGAGGTTTTGTTAACGAGGCGCGATTAACTTCTTATTTGGGGAGGTTGTCTTATAATTTTAGAGATAAGTATTTTGTAGAGGGTTCATTCCGTAGAGATGGTTCGAGTCGTTTTTCAAGTGATACAAGATGGGGTAATTTTTTCTCTGTGGGAGGATCTTGGATAGTATCTGATGAGAACTTTTTAAGAAATAGTAATGTTTTAAGTTTACTTAAATTAAGAGCATCTTACGGAGAGCTTGGAAACAATCAAGGTATTGGGTATTTTCCATATTTGCAGTTATTTAATACAGGATGGAATGAATTGGATAACACTGGTGTATTATTAGGTGGGGTAACTGATCCTAGATTAACTTGGGAAACTACTGCAATTCTTGACTTAGGAGTTGATTTTGGATTATTTAAAAATCGCATTGAGGGTACCGTTGCCTATTTTACTAAAGAAGCAATTGACCTTATATATGATAGACCTTTACCTATTTCTACAGGAAACGATGTTATTACAACAAATACGGGTTCTATAAAAAACTCGGGAGTTGAAGTGAATTTAGTCGGTAAGATAATTCGCAGACAAAACATTCAATGGACAGCTGGTATTAATTTTGCATTTACTAAAAATGAAATAACCGAGCTTACCCAAGATGGTTTTATCAATGGAACCAAACGTTATGAAGTCGGAAAATCGATTTATGACTTTTATATTCAAGAGTGGGCAGGAGTTGATCCTGAGGATGGATACGGTATGTGGTATATGGATGAGCTGGATGCTGACGGAAATCCTACTGGGGAGAAGATTACGACCAAAACGTATTCCGAAGCAGGTAGATACTATCAAGATTCCGCTTTACCAGATGTTACCGGTGGCTTTAACACGGATCTTCGAGTAGGGAATTTTGATTTTAGTGCTTTATTTAATTTTTCTCTTGGAGGGAGTTTTTATGATAGTTCCTATGCAAGCCTAATGGATGGGTTTTCTAGACCTGGGTACCAAGCTTCCCCAAATATAAGCGCTAGATGGCAACAGCCCGGAGATATAACTGATGTGCCATTATTATTAAATGCTAATAATGACTTTAATGGTACATCAACTCGATTTTTGTTTGACAATGATTTTGTTAGATTGCGAGCTATTACTTTTGGTTACACGTTGCCATCAATAGTTTCTGAGTCAATATATGTTGATAGGTTGAGATTTTATTTACGAGGTGATAATTTATTTACTTGGCAAAGTCATAAAGGTATTGATCCGGAGCAAAATCTTGCGGGAACAACCAATAGTAGGTCTCCTATTTTAAAGACTATAAGTGTTGGTTTGAATGTTAATTTTTAAAAAAGAATTTAGTATGAAAAACGTAATTAATTTAAAATCTTGGCTATTAGTGTTATTAATAGCTGTTACCGGTTGTGCAGATGATTTTCTTGACGAGCCGGCGCCTACTGAGGGGGTAGCTGAGAGTGTGGTTTTCGGATCACGAGAAGGTGTGGAAGCATTTATATCGGGTATTAACCGAAGAGCAAGAGGTCAATTTACTTCTGTAGATGCTTCTGGTTTAAATTCTCTATTTTTCGCCCGAACTATAAAGGGTAATGACCTTATTCATGGTAGTTCTTGGTGGAGTTTTGATTATGCGAATGATAATAGAGAGCCAACCTATAGACGTACTGTATTTAATTGGGAATTTCCTTATTTTATGATAAATCAAGCTAATACATTGATAAATGGTATTGAGGCTTCTGAGCTTTCAGATATTGATAAGCGTGAACTTTCGGGTCAGGGACAAGCTTTAAGAGCCTTCTATTATTTTCAATTAGCAATGGAATATCAGCACACCTATAGTTTTGATAGTTCCTTACCAGCTCCTCCAATTTACACGGAGCTTTCTCTAGAAGGAAATCCTATGTCGACATTGGAGGAACTTTATGCTTTTATTGTGGATGATTTAACTCAGGCTGTTGATAAATTGAGTAATGAACGTCTTGGAAAATCCTACATAAATAAACAGGTTGCTAGTGGGATTTTGGCAAACGTATATTTGGTTATGGGTAATTGGGCAGGAGCAGAGGCAGCTGCCAATGCTGCCTATGGTAATGACTTAGCAGGGTCATTTAATCCTGAAGCCTACGATGATGGTTTTGACGATATTGACAATCCGGAATGGCTTTGGGGTAATCCTCAGACAGGAGATCAGAGTGCTTATTATTATGTTGCGCCATCAGCTTTTATGGATCCCATTACTCCAGCATATAACAATATATTTGTTAATGAAAATTTCTACAATTTGTTTTCTGAAACTGATGCTAGAAATACTTTTAGAGTGAGTAGTACTCTTAATGACTACAGGAAAGTCACTACTACAAAATTCAAATTTGCTTTTGATAGTGATATTGTGATTATGCGGAAGCCTGAAATGATTTTAGTAGAGGCGGAGGCTAAATTTAGACAAGGTGATGAACAGGGGGCTCGAGATCTTTTGTTCGCTTTACAAAAAAACCGAGATCCAGAGGCTGTCGCTTCAAACAATACTGGTTCAGCTTTGGAAGAAGAGATACTTGTAGAGAGAAGAAAGGAACTTTACGGCGAGATAGGTGTTGAGTGGTTTGATGCCAGGCGTTTACAAAGAGGGATGCCTCGGACTTCAAATCATAGGATTACTCTTTCTAATAATCCTATCGTTCCGAACGATAAGAGATTTTTCTTGAAAATCCCATTAAGTGAAATTGATGCCAATGATAATATTGATGAGTCTATAAATGCCAATAGATAGTCAATTTATTTAATTTATAGAACCACCCTCAACAGGGTGGTTTTTTTATGCCATAATATTTACACAGCCTTTCCGTTTAAATACCCTATTTTTGACCCAAATCATTTCAATGCGTCTAGGCTTATTTCTATTAAGTTTTATTTTTTTTATTGGTTATGGTTCCGCTCAGAATCAAATCCTGACATCTCAGGATAGAGAAGGTACGAGTCGTGATCTGGAGCGTTCTACTGCACAACCCAAAAGGGAACGCCCTCCCATAAACCTCTATAAAATTATATCCGTCGAAAATGATACTACAGTCGTAGATACATCCCTAACAGTAAGAAAGCTCTATAAATTCAATTATCTGCGTCAAGATAATTTTGATCTCCTTCCTTTTTCAAATGAAGGCCAGACCTACAACAGTTTAATCAAGGACTTTTCTCAGGAAAACATTATGCCTTTATTTGGTGCCAGGGCCAGGCATTTCAACTATATGGAAGTTGATGACATCTATTACTATAATGTGCCAACACCATTAACCGAACTATATTATAAGAGTGTATTTCAGCAAGGTCAGAATCTGGATGCATTTTTTACGATGAATAAGTCTAAGCGATTTAATTTTTCAATAGCTTATAAGGGTCTGCGAAGTTTGGGTAATTATCAGAACATACTCACCAGTACCGGGAATTTTAGGTTTACCGCCAATTATCAAAATAAAAGTGGCCGTTATAACCTTAAAGCGCATTACGTAGCTCAGGATTTGCTCAATCAGGAAAATGGCGGACTCACTCCTCAGGCTTTGGTAAACTTTCGAAGTAATGATTCTCAATTTGACGATCGTGCAGTACTCTCGGTTAACTTTCAAAATGCCGAAAGCATTTTGGATGGTTCCCGCTTTTACCTCAATCATAAATACGATCTGATTAGGCAGGACAGTCTTTCTAAAAACCGCATCGAGATTGGGCATGTTCTGAATTACGAAACTAAATTTTACAGATACGACCAGACAAATCCTGCAACAAATCTCTTTGGAAATTCTTTTGTTACTCAAAATATCTCAGATAAAACTGACTTGTCATCCTTCAACAATAAAGCTTTTGTTCGGTACTCCAATAATATATTAGGCAGTTTGGGCTTTCAGATCAATCATACCTACTTTAAGTATGGGTATAATTCGGTATTAATACAGGATGATGGTCGCATTCCTAATCAACTTGTGGGAAATATACTTGCTGCGGGTGCAAGCTATAAAAAAGAATATAGGGGTTTCGAACTTGCGGGAGATGCACAGCTTAATATCTCAGGCGACTTCCAGGGATATAATCTCAATGCTCGTGCGGGATATAACTATAAAGATAAAGCGCGTTTCTTGGGGAGTTTGCAGCTTAATTCGTCTCCGGCTAATTACAATCACCTGTTGTATCAAAGTAGCTACGAAAATTACAATTGGTATAATGAGCCCAATTACGAGAATATTAAAACACAAACGCTGAGCTTTAAAATGGATTCAGATGCGTGGCTCAATGCCCAGGTGAGTCTTGTAAATAGGACAAATTATACTTATTTCGCTGCCGATCCGGAAAGTGGACTGGTGAATTCATTTCAAACCGGCGATAACATTACCTATTTAAAGGCAAAAGTGAACAAAGAATTTCGAGTGGGTAAGTTTGCCTTAGATAATACTTTGGCCTATCAGGAAGTTACCGGCGGCGATCAATATCTTAATGTTCCTCAATTCATCACCCGAAACACGCTTTATTTTACAGATGAATGGTTTAAAAAAGCACTTTTTGTTCAGACCGGTTTGAGTTTAAAATACTTTACCAGTTATACGATGGATGCGTACGATCCGGTATTGGCTGAATTCTACGTTCAAAATACAGAAGAACTGGGGGATTTTCCGCTAGTAGACCTGTTCTTTAATATGAAAGTAAGACAAACACGTATCTTTTTCATTGGGGAGCACATTAATTCGTTGGTTTCACCAAATAATTACTTCAGTGCGCCGGGATATCCCTATCGTGACTTTACCTTCCGTTTCGGTTTGGTATGGAATTTCTTTTTGTAGTGA
>CAYNMH010000144.1:0-6608 GCA_964398145.1 uncultured Flavimarina sp.
AATTTTTAACGGGAACTTCTTGCTATACTGAAGAAAAAGAGGGCTTAAGAATGGTGTTCTTAGTTGTAACGTAAAAAGGGAATACAAAAAGATGACTAAAAATTTGACACGAGCGGAACGTCGCTATCGCTCCTGAATCTCGGAGTTTTCTTTGGCTATTATGAAGCGAGGTAGAGAGAGTTTTTAACCCTTTGGCTTGGATAATTAAGAGATTTATTTTCTATGAAAGCCAAACTCTTATTTCTCATGACTCTTCTGGAGGAGAAGGGTTGGGATGATGATAATTTTAATGGTTTTTCTTGTTATGCTAAAGAAAAGGAAAGCTAATGAAGAAAATGCATCCCTTGATTTAAATGCTAATACTTACAGGTGCTCAAGTGATTGGGCAAAAAATGTTTCGAACGCTATTGAACCACCGGAAATAAAAAGTTAGGAAGCAACCTTTTAAACAAAACCGCATCTTCTCAATAAATAAGTCAAACTAAACCAATCGATTATGAAGAAAATGTACCTTCTTTACGGAGTTGCCATGCTGATGCAGTCCTGCTGGTATTATGCAGACGATGACGGTTCGGTGCTAACCGATCCTTCGTATCAGGCTTACGAGCCGGTCACCCAAAGCCGCGAAGATTTTGAAGCGGGTGTAAAACTGATGCCTTCCCGGCCTGTAGAATATGCCGGAAAGATTTACATCAAAGATAACCTGATGTACATCAATGAAAAACAGGAAGGATTTCACGTGTTTGATAATACCAATCCTGAAGATCCCCAATCCCTTGCTTTTATCAGTATTCCAAACAGTACCGATCTTGCCATACGCGGGGAAGTAATTTATTCGCATCATCTTATTGATCTTGTTGCTTTTCAGTATCTACGGAATAGTGATGAATTAAAGCTTTTGCATCGCGAGCAGCATGCATTTCCGCCCTTACAATCTCCGGAAGGTCTGACTCCTGAATATTACGGGGTAGATGAGGAGTTAGTCGTTGTAGGTTATACACTTAAAGAGAACTAATGCCATGAAAAATACACTATACCTATCCCTATTTTTTGTCTTGATGCTCAGTTCCTGTGAGAATGACACCAGTGCCGTGTCTAATGATGCTGCAGGGGGCGATGGTCAGGGCGGATCTCTTGCACGGTTTGCCCTGGTGGGGGATTATCTGTATACAGTAGACGATCAGGCACTGAATATTTTTGACATTTCAAATCCTTCAAAGCCTGTAAAAACAGGTGATAAATATATTGGTTTTGATATTGAAACGCTATATGCTCTGGATGAATATTTGTTTATGGGGAGCCGGCTCGGTATGTATATCTATGACATTACAGATCCTAAATTTCCATTGAAGCTTTCTGAAGTTCAGCACGTGCGCAGTTGTGATCCCGTGGTATCCAGTGGGGATTATACCTATGTCACGCTGCATACCAATGCAGTCTGCCAGGGAAACATCAATGAACTGCAGATCTATGATACTAAGAATTTACGGGAACCCATATTGCTTACCACGGTAGAACTGGACCGTCCTATCGGCCTTGGGCTTTACGAAAATTATCTGCTGGTAACCGATGAAGGCACGGTGCGTATTTTTGATGTAACTATTCCTGCCGAGCCTGATTTGGTAGGCGGGATTGAACTAGATGCTTTTGATGTAATTATACGAGCCAATCATTTATATATCATTGGCGAAAAGGAAGTGCGGCAGTATGAGCTTAACCCGGAAGATATAACGAATCCCGTTTTACTCGGGAAACTGGTTTTTTAGAAGTCCCTTTCATCAATAGCCAAAAAAATGCCGGTACACCTAAGTGCACCGGCTTCCATTCTACAAAGTTGGGCGAAAATGGATTTTTAGTAAATCTTATTTTTTATTTTTTTGGTCTTTGATGGTCTTCTCATCAATATCCACTTTATTCGTTTGTTTTTTTCGGTCTCCTAAGCTGCTTGTAGGATCGCTGTCTTTCTGATCTACAGATCTTTCAAATTTCTTTGCCATAATAGTATCTTTTTTAGTTCAGTTCAAGATACCCATTCGGCTTGTTAAATACTGATAAGATCGTATTAAGGTGCAGTTAAAATACTTTAAAAAATTCAATTATCCACAAGTAATCTCATTTTTAGCTCCGAATAGAGGTAACAAAGTCCGAAATACCCGAAATACCCGTGTTTGTAAGCGCTTTTATAAATGCCGAACCAATAATGGCACCTTTGGCGGTTTCTGTTGCGGCTTTAAACGTTTCTTCATCTTTAATACCAAAACCTACAATCTGCGGATTCTTGAGTTGCAGCGCTTCGATGCGCTTAAAATAATCGGTTTGCTCACTGCTGAAGCCCGAAGTTTTCCCCGTGGTACTCGCGCTGCTCACCATATAGATAAAGGCGTCACTGGCCGCGTCAATCTGGCGGATGCGCGCATCTGAAGTTTGCGGGGTAATCAGAAATATCATCTTAAGGTCGTATTTTTCAAAGATGGTTTGGTAATGCAACTCGTATTCGGCAAGTGGAAGATCGGGCATGATGAGGCCGTCAATACCAATCTCAGCACATTTGGCACAAAAAGCTTCCACGCCATACTGTAGCATCGGGTTGAAATACCCCATCACAATTAGAGGAATATCCACAGTTTTTCGGATGTCCTTGATTTGCTCAAAAAGAGTAGCGGTGGTCATCCCGTTTTTGAGGGCTGCGGTCGAACTCTCCTGAATGGTAGGTCCATCTGCCAGTGGATCGCTAAATGGCAACCCAATTTCGATCATATCTACTCCGGCATTTACGAGTTCGTGAATCACGGTAGTGGTGTCTTCCAATTTGGGATAGCCCGCCGTAAAGTATATGGAAAGCAGTTTTTTATCTTCCTGTAGTTTTTTATTGATTCTGTTCATAATTAAGTTCTAATTTATCATTTCCGTGAAGACGGAAATCTCTTAAATCGTATCCTTGTTTTAGTTTGGTTCCTAAGGAAATCTCTTCAATCGTATTCAGATTCTTATTTAAAAGCTTTAATAATCTTTAGACATATTTTCAATCAAGCATCCAACTCAAATCATTCCAATCCGGATTCATGTCGCTTATCAAGTTTTCTTTCCACTCCCGATTCCATTTTTTAAGTTGCTTCTCCCTGTGTATCGCATTATTCACATAGGGAGTTGATTCAAAATAGACCAGTTTTTCTACATTGTATTTTCCCGTAAATCCTTTATTGTTTTTTTGTTTATGTTGTTTTAAGCGTTTTTTCAAATTTGCGCTTACCCCAATGTAAAGAACGGTGTGGTTTTTATTGGTAAGAATATAAGTGTAAAACAATTCTTCCATGGGGCATTGGAGTTTGGATCATGAGATTTCCGCCTTCGCGGAAATGAAAAATAACACTCGACCTTCGCGGAAATGAAAAAAGTCAAACTCACTTATGCGAGTTTGAAATATTCTATATAGGTATTGAGGTCCTTATCCCCTCTACCGCTTAAATTAATCACCACCACATCGTCTTTTTTAAATTTTCGGTCTTTGAAAATGGCCAGGGCGTGTGAGGTTTCAATCGCCGGAATGATGCCCTCAAGCTTGCTGAGCTCCAGCCCGGCCTGCATAGCTTCATCATCGGTGATGCTGATGAATTCCCCGCGACCGCTGCGAAAGAGGTGCGCATGCATGGGCCCTACGCCGGGATAATCCAAACCGGCCGAAATGGAATAGGGCTCGGTAATCTGACCGTCTGGCGTTTGCATGAGCAGGGTTTTACTGCCGTGAATGATGCCTTCTTTGCCCAGGGCTGAGGTTGCGGCGCTCTCGCCACTGTCAATGCCTTTACCGGCAGCTTCAACCGCGATGATGCCTACTTCGGGTTTATCGAGATAGTGGTAGTAAATTCCCGCCGCGTTACTGCCACCGCCCACACAGGCCACTACATAATCCGGGTTTTCGCGGCCTTCTTTTTCCTGAAGCTGTTTTTTGACCTCTTCGGAAATCACGCTTTGAAAACGTGCCACCATATCGGGATAGGGATGTGGCCCCACAACGCTGCCTATGATGTAGTGCGTGTTAGTAGGATTGTTGATCCAGTCGCGAATGGCCTCATTTGTGGCGTCTTTAAGGGTTTTACTTCCCGATTCTGCCGGAACGACTTTGGCTCCCAGCATTTTCATACGAGCAACATTTGGCGCCTGACGCTTAATATCTACTGCGCCCATATAGACGATGCACTCGAGTCCCATCAATGCACAGACGGTAGCGGTAGCCACCCCGTGCTGCCCGGCACCGGTTTCTGCGATGATGCGGGTTTTACCCAGACGTTTGGCCATCAAAATCTGACCGATGGTGTTGTTTACCTTGTGCGCCCCGGTATGACACAGGTCTTCGCGTTTCAGGTAGATTTTTGCACCATACTTTTCAGAAAAGCGCTTCGCGAAATAAAGTGGGGTGGGGCGGCCTACGTACTCGCGCAACAGTTCGTGAAACTCCTTCTGGAATTCGGGTTCCTGCATCGCGCTGAGGTAATTTTGACGCAGTTCTTCTACATTGGGATACAGCATTTCGGGAATGTATGCCCCTCCAAAATCGCCGTAATATCCGTTTTCATTTACGTTGTAGTTCATTTTCTATTCTCTATTTTCATTTCCGCCCTTCGGCTATCGCTCAGGATAGATTTCGACGGAAATCTTTTAGTATTCTTATTACAATTTTTTATTTCGCGCTATCAGGATTTCGAAAAGAACTCAATAACTTCTCTAAATCGCTTGTATTTTTTAATCCGGGCTGGTCTTCAAATTTACTGTTTACATCAATGGCAAACAGGGGTAAATCAGTCTCCAGCATATTTTTTACCGAGTCGATTTCGTTCAGGCCAATACCTCCACTGAGGACGAAAGGTTTTTGAGAAGGATAGGCTTTTAAAACTTCCCAGTCAAAGGTGTAGCCGTTGCCTCCTTTTTCCTTGCCTTTGGTATCGAATAAAAACGCATCAACATAGGGTTCATAGGCTTCTAAGACTGAAAAATCAAAGTGATCTTTAATGCTAAAGACTTTCCATACCTGGACTGCGCTCGGTACAGGCACTTCGACGGAGTTCATCCTGAGCGCAGTCGAAGGGCTCAGTACAGGCACTTCGTGATCAGGATGAGATGCTGAAACAAGTTCAGCATAGAGCTTTCGCAGCTCTGCACAATACTCGGGTGACTCGTCACCGTGTAACTGGATGACGTCAAATTTAAATTGGGTTACTTTACCAAGAACAAAATCGAGACTGGCGTTGGCAAATACGCCTACTTTTTTGACTCCGAGTGGCAACTTAGGAATCTCTTTTAAATCGTAATTCCGTGGACTCTTCTCATAAAAAATAAACCCCAGATAATCAGGCTGCAGGGCTGCAACGGCTGCGGTGTTGTGTTTCATCCCACAGACTTTCGTTCTCACGCCGGCCCTCTCAATCCCGAAGGTGGTCGGGAGAGCGGGAGTTTCTTTTTTATGTGCGTCTTTATTTTTCATTATAGATTATTTCCAATCCGAGGGCAGTAGAACCACCCCTGTTTCAGCAAAGCTGAAACGTTCCCCACCCTGGAAAGGAGGGGAGCTTTTTATCTGAGTTTATGAATAAACTCAGCGGCGCTTGCGCCGGGATTATCGGTTTTCATAAAGTTTTCTCCAATTAAAAAGCCCTGATAGCCGTATGGTTTTAACTCCTTAATCGCTTCGATAGTGCTGATGCCGCTTTCGGAGACTTTTACAAATTCGTCCGGAATTTTTGCGGAAAGATTTTTACTGATGTCGAGGCTAACCTCAAAGGTTTTTAAGTTTCGGTTGTTGACCCCAAGCATATCGAGCGAAGGCATAATCGATTTTTGCAATTCCTCGAGGTTGTGCACTTCCAGCAGGACATCCATTCCCAGCTTTTTTGTGAATTCAGACAGGTGTTTGATTTCGCTTTGCGAAAGTACTGCTGCAATTAGCAAAATGACATCTGCACCATAGGCTTTGGCCTCCAGAATTTGATATTCATCAATCATAAACTCTTTTCGCAACAGCGGGAAATTGCTGGTAGCACGTGCTAGAAGCAAATCGTCTAGCGAACCACCAAAGTATTTCCCGTCTGTAAGTACGCTCATACCACAGGCACCAGCACTTTCATAACCCATTGCGACATCCTGTACGTTGAGGTTGTGGTTGATCACCTGCCTGCTCGGCGAACGGCGTTTGTGCTCGGCGATGATGCCGGTGTCGCTATCGCGTAAAGCCTGAGCCAGCGAAGGCGATTTCCGGTCAAAAAGAACGGATTGTTCCAGTTGACTCACGGGAATTAACTGCTTGCGTAAGGCTACTTCCTTTCGTTTGTCTGCGATTATTTTATCTAAAATGTTCAAAACTATTGCTATTATTATTGCTATTGCTATTGCTTGCCTGTTCCCTTATTTACGAATTGCGAAAATCACAAATTCCCCCTTTGGGGGTTAGGGGGCCTGACTGAGATCAATGAGTTTGTTGAGGCGGTCCTGAGCTTTTCCGCTGAGCAGGGTTTCTTTGGCGATATCAAAGCCTTCTTTAGGTTCGAGACCTCTAACCGTGGCGATGGCCATCCCGGCATTTGCGGCGACCACGTTGTTCTGAGCTTCGGAGCCCT
>CAYNMH010000145.1:0-6580 GCA_964398145.1 uncultured Flavimarina sp.
ACAAACTCACTTAAATACACCCTCCAGTTTCTCCAGATATGGCCGCCTTCGGTTTCTACATATTCGTAAGGCATTCCCATCTCGTCCAGCATCGCGCGGTAGTCTTTATTGGCATCATATAGAAAATCGGTTTTGCCGATTCCGATCCAATACAGTTCGTAGCCGTTATCCATCTGGGTTTTTAGGGTTTTCTCAAAATTGGAATACACCCCTTCCCCACTTTGATCCCCACGGGCCATAATCGCCGCCGAAAACAGACCTACATAATCAAAGGTATCTGGGTAGTAGCGCGAAATGTGCAAACTGTGATAGCCTCCCATCGAAAGACCGGCAATTGCCCGGTTTTCCTTATTGGCCTTAACGCGGTAGTTGGTTTCTACAAAAGAAATAATCTCATCAAAATTGGCTTCATATACGCCATTCATCGTTTGCGGAACCATAAATTGCGGAGTATAATACCCTGCGCTTCCTGCTCCCGGCGCGGCATCCTGAATCACGTTTCCGTTAGGCATCACCACCAGCAAAGGCTCCGCTTTGCCCTGAGCAATCAGGTTGTCCATAATTTGTGAAGTTCGACCTAAAGTCAGCCAGGCTTCTTCATCGCCGCCAGCACCGTGTAAAAGATACAATACAGGATATTTTTTGGCTTCCTGCTCGTATCCCGGCGGCGTGTAAATGCTGATTTTACGATCCATCCCAAGACCTTCTGACTCATACCAGCGGCTGGCAACGGTACCGTGCGGCACATCCTGCACGCGGTACAAATCGGCCTGCGCTCCGGGAACGATAAAAATATTCATCACCGAAGCCACATCCCGAATCAAAAACGGATTGGCCGGATCGGTGGTTTTAAAACCGTCTATGATAAAGGCGTAATTGTACAATTCAGGAGCCAGGGCTTCTGTGGTGTAAGACCAAATGCCTTTTTCGTTTTTGGTCAGAAGGGCTTTGCCGGGGCCGTCCATTTCGCCATACGGACTTTGAACTTTTACGCTGGGCAGAAAATCGCCGGTCACATAAACCGAATCTGCCTGTGGTGCATTGAGGCGGAAAGTAACAGATTTGTCGGGGTGAATTTCGGGCGAACTCACCTGTTGCCCGTTAAACAGGGATTCCTGGGCAAGTAAGGTGGAACTGATAAAACTAAAAATAAACAGGAGCTTCCTCATAATAAACGTGTTTTTCAAATTATAGACACATGACTGTATCGATATTTTCTTTAGCATCTCGAAGCTCGGAAAAGCTTTTTAAAAAGGCTTGTGCCCCTTCGCAATTAATTTCCGTATTGGCTATCTGGTCTGCGTTTTGGGTTAGGGAATCCTCAGAAAATACCTGATACTTCTTTTCCAGACAGTTTACGGCTTCCTTTTCTAAAATATAGAATCGTTGCTCTTTAATGTCATCACGTGTTCCCGGCTTTTCTGCTGTTCCTCCGCTAAAACTCCAGGTTACAGACTTGTTGAAGATGAAAAAAGGTTCGTCATTTTTTACGTAGTAGCGTTCTTCCGCAGAAAAATGACTGTACTCATTGTACGTATGTTCAATCAATCTTAATGTATCCTCTTTAAAGAAATAGTTGACCTTTCCGGCTTTTTCCCCATCGCAATCGTAGGTATAGCTCAGCGTATCCAGCCTGTTGTCAAGAACAGCCTGATTAATCAGCGCATATTCCTGCTTGATATCGTTTATAGTATGCAGTGTTTTTAAGCTTTTGGGCACCGATGAATCTGAAGTAGGATTTGTGGTTTTCGGGATCTCGTCAGATTGAGGAACAGTGTTTTTCTCGCCTTCCTTACAGGAAAACAAGAGCAACACCATACAGAGTAATACGAGTTTTTTCATAATACTTAAATTTAATGAAGTTTAACAGGCTAACTCTTAAGCCACTGTCAAATTTTAACGAAATCAAATTACTTTATATTTTTATAAAAACTTCATTGAAAATGCACAAGCCTTTTTTTGCCCTTTTGTTTTTCTGGATCACTCTGAACGGTTACAGCCAGCAATCTCAAAACAACAAAACCTACACCTTTGAAGAATGCGTCACTTCTTTTACTCCGGAAAAAGCTCAAAAGACTGCTGTAGGTTACCAGTTTTGGTTTGCAGATAAAGATTTTAGCGAGGGTCAAACCATTAAAATGAGTGTGGTAGAGCCCGGTAAATCGACCCACGCCCCACATCAACACATCCAGGAGGAGTTTTTTTTCATTCTTGAAGGGGAAGCCGAATTTTATCTGGATGGCAAAACTGCCAAAGTCACTCCTTACACCAGTTTATTCTGCCCTTCAAATAGTATGCACGGGATCAGTAACGCGGGAACCATTCCGCTAAAATACCTGGTAATGCAGAAATATCCCAAGTAAAAAAAGCGGTTTAAAATCGAAACCAGTGATTCCAAACCGCTTTTGATCAGGATCGCTTTTCTAGAAACGGTAGGTGATTTTACCCCTTAAGTAAAACGGAGTTCCCGGTGTAAAATGAATTTCCTCTACCGGCGCGGGTTCATTAAAGAGTCGGCTTTCGGTAGCAAACTGGGTTTCATTCCAGTCCACGTCAAACAGGTTTTCCACAATCACACCCAGTGTCCAGTTTTTAATGGAATAATTCACATTGAAGTCGGTCACAAAATAACCTTCGGCTACAATAGAATTGTCTTCATTCGCTGCACGGTCTCCCAGCCAGCGGTAGCCCAAAGTTCCGCTAAAGCCATTCAGATTATCAACACTCAAGCCTCCGGCGGAGGTAAACTTTGGTGCCAGCGGAATATAATCTTCTCCTTCCGGCTCTTCAGTGCTTCGGGCATAGGTATAATTGGCATCGCTGTAGAGGTACAACCAGTCGAGCACCTGATAGCGCGCACCCACTTCAACTCCCATTCTGCGGGTCTTTCCGCTAGGCTCTACAATTCCGGCATCGCCCACATATACAAATTCCTGATCCAGAAAAAGCGTCCACAACGTGGCATTTAACGCGAGCCTGTCTATAGGCTTTACCAGTGTTCCCAGGTCCAGATTGTAAGCCGCCGGAAGAATTTCTTCCCCGCTATTGGCTACTACCACGCGACTGTCGTTAGAATGAAAACCGATTCCCGTCTTCAGGAACAACTGCCAGTTTTTAGAAGCCGAAAAAATCGTGTTGAACTTAGGACTGAAAGCCACTTTAGATTCGCTCTGGTTGTCGTAGGTTTCGGTAAGCCTGTTGTAGTAATCAAACTTGAAATAATCCAGACGCACGGCAGGGTTGAAGCTAAACTTACCGGTTTTAAATTCGGTATTGATAAAACCAAAAGCATTAAGCTCGTCTACATCGCCCAGAGCAAGACGTTCCAAAATGGTTTGTCGGTTAAGCGTACGCGATAAACTCACCTCATCTATATTGTCGTATCTAAAACCCACACCGGCATCGTAGTTAAAAGTGCCTTCACCCAGCGGCAGATGATGACGCGAATACACGCTTTGCAAACCGGCCAGAAAGCGATCTTCCTGTTGCTTGATCTGATCGCCATTTATTGGGTCCTCCAAAAAGAATGTGAAATTGGAATACAGCTCAAAATCGTAGTGCGACACATAGGCATTGGTTTTTAGCACCGCATCGTGTTTCAGATTTTTGAGGTGCTGAAGGCTGAGGTTGGTACGGCTGGTCTGGCCTCCTTCGGTATCGTCAATTGCCCCGAAGCGCCCAATCAATCCCTGATCTACGGCGCGCTGTGGAATTTGACCGGAAGCATCCCACTTGCTTTGAAAATGCGAAGCCGTCAGGGTGATTTTATCGGCATTGGGAGCGGTATAGGTATATCTTCCCAAGACGTTGAAGCGGTTGAAATTCTGCGGACTCTCAAAAGGGCCATCGGTCAGGTACATTTCAGAGGCCAGATACGCGGAGTGCCTGTCGTCATCTATCAGGTTAAACATGCCGGTAAGTCTGGAAGTATTAAACTGACCTGCTTCCAGCGAGATGCTGCTGGCACTCAGGCTTTCTTTTAAGCGCAGGTCAACGTAACCGGCAGTATTGAAATTCCCCTTATCGGCATAATAGGCTCCTTTGCCAAAGTCGATGTTTTCAATGGTTTCAGGGATTACAAAGTGCAAATCGGCATAACCCTGCCCGTGGGCGTGCGACACCATATTGACGGGCATGCCGTCAACGCTGATGGCCACATCGGTACCGTGATCTACATCAAAGCCCCTTAGAAAAATCTGTTCGGCTTTACCTCCCCCGGCATGCTGACCGATGAAAAGTCCGGGGACTTTACGCAGTATTTCCTGGGAAGATTTTACAGGATTCAGCCGCAGGTCTACGGCCACCACCTGACTCAGGCTATTGACTTCTGATGTAAGCACGACCTGGTCTAAAGAGGTACTGCTTTCCGTCAGGGAAATTTGTACCGGAACGTTAAGCCATGATGCGTCAACGCTGCGGGTAAGCGAGCTAAAACCCAGGCGCGAAAAAGCAATCGAATCCAGAAGCTTTACACCTGGCAGGTTAAAGATGCCTTTTGCATTGGTATGGGTATGTTTCCCGCTGTTAAGGTTGTAAATATTGACATTTTCAAGAGGTTTTCCGGCCTCATTGGTAACGGTTCCTGTAAGGTTTTGAGCACTTAGCTGCGCGCAAACCAACAGAAACGCAATTATAAGGTATTTCATAAGTGTGTTTTAGAATAATGAATGAATATTGCTCTCCTTTCCGCGCAAAAACGTCTGCGCGTTTCACACGAATGCCCGGAAAGCAGGATGGATTTCCCTGTTTAGGGGAAGTGAAGTAAGAAACCACCTCGGGGTAGTATACCCTTTGGCGGAGCCATTAAAACAAACTTATACCTGAGGCGGGGGAACCGGAATACGCAAGGCCAGTAACTTACGGGTATGAAGGCAAAAAGTGTATTCCGCTTTGGGAACGATTACAGGTTTTGCAAAAGAGGGGTTGGCTTTCTCAGTTTGCAGGTGCTTGTCGAGCTTAAAGGAGACGGTCTTTTTTTCCTCTTCCTTTTGAAGGTCATCTTCAAAGGGTTCCAAAACCTGTTTGATGTATTCTAAAGTACGATGATCATGACCGGCTTCAGCAAGCAGTTCATCTGCCGATAAAAATCCGTGCTCGTGAGCGCTCGCGGTGATGTGATAAAACTCGTGTTCCCACTGATGCGCCCATTCTAAAACGTGCTGTTGCACCGGGGCCAGGATATAAATCAGGGAGAGCCACGCCGCACCGGCCGCTGCTAGTAGTGATTTAAAACGAGTAAGCCCCATAGGTTTGTGCTTCGATTGCGCAAAACTACAGCGGCTGACTGAAATAGGTGACTGTTTTGGGCTATTTTTTAAAGCTGCCTATGTGCCAAAGGATTCCGGAAGGATCGTGCACAAAAAACTCGCTTCCCCATTCCTGATGAACGATTTCTGAAATCCGAACCCCGCTGTACTTTTCAGGTAACTGAAGACTTTTAATCTGTTCCAGATACTGTGGAAGATTTTCCACTTCCAGAAAAACCATGGTGTTATCAACCCAGTCTTTTGCGTAATAATCCTGCAAATAAAAACCGAAATCGCCTATTATAAACAAAGCCATTTTAGGCGGAAGCAGGACTTCTTCAAAACCCAGATCCCGGTAAAATGCGCGGGAAGTTTCGAAGTCCTTAGAACCTAAAAAGGGGCGGATGGATTTGAGATTCATCTCCTATTCTTTTAAAGCTTCAATAACCCGCTCCGGATAATCAGTGATAATGCCATCTACTTTTAGCGCAATGACTTCTTTGATCGCTTCGGGTTCGTTGACCGTCCACGGAATGATTTTTAAACCGTCTTTTCTTATGGTCGAAACTTCGGTTGAATCGAGCAGTTTGTAGTGCGGACTGTAGATTTCAGGCTTAAAACTGAGGATATTTTTGTTTGCTTCATAGGAGTTTTCACCTACTAAAAAAGCCAGTTCGATTTCGGGGTAATTCGTATGCATCACCTCTAAAATCGCAGGGTCAAACGACTGTACGTTTACACGCTTTTCCAGCTGCTTTTCCTGAATGACTTCCATCACCAAATCTACAAAAGCTTCGGGTTGGGGTTGAAAAACGTCGTATTCCCCGGGCACCGATTTGATTTCGATATTATACTTCACCAGCTTTAAACCTTCGGCTTTAATGGTTGCTTCAACCGTATCCATAACGGCGCTGAGCAGGGGCTTATAGGTTTTTAGCTTTTGCTGCTGCGGAAAGCGCACATTGCCTTTGGAACCGCCGTCAAACTGCTTGATTTCGGCATAATCCATTTGGTACAGATTGTACTCTTTCTCTTTTTCCTGTGGAATGGAATCGCCATTAGGAGCAGTCATATACAACGATAACATCCAAGGTTCGTGACTTACCACCACCTGACTGTCTTTCGAGATCACCACATCAAGTTCCAGCACGTCAACGCCCTTTTTCAGCGCACTTATAAATGCCGGAATGGAGTTTTCGGGCAGGTTGCCCCGCTCGCCGCGATGGCCCTGTACCTGGATTGTAGACGCTATAGTTTCGTTTTCTGCCATAACAGGCTCTTCTCTGGATTTTGTTTTACAACCCAACAGCAAACAGGCTGTAAAGATTGCCGGT
>CAYNMH010000146.1:0-6557 GCA_964398145.1 uncultured Flavimarina sp.
CGTAGGTCAACTCCTCGATGAAGGTATAATTAGACATACCCTCACCACCACTTACGAAGGCTTTACGGTGGAAAACCTTAAAAAAGCCCACGAACTTCAGGAGAGTGGTAAAAGTATCGGTAAAAATGTGATTGTGTTTTAGTTCAATAATGAGCTATAATTTCTAAATATAGTATTATACTTTTCTGATTAAGTATATTTATTCGATCGTGCTATAGATCATTCTCTGTTACATTCTCTATCCTTTATCACACTCATTTTACGTTAAATTAACGCCTGGGAGTTAAAATATATTAATTTCAATAATATAGTATTAGTAACTGACTACTTTAGTAAAAACTAAAAAATGATGCGAAAACTTTTTAGAATACTTACGGTAGCTCAGTTAGCCTATTACACGTATGACTGGGTGAAAAATAAACGGTCGTTCCGGGAAGAATTTGTTCCCAACCTGAAGAAGATGAAGCGTAAAATTAAATAAATCACTAACAAATAAATAAATCACTAACAAAGAATTAAAAATTATGGAAACTACACGAGAAAAAGCGAGAGAGGAGTCTCACAATCAAACTGTTTCAAGCCTGCAAAATTTACTGGAAAAGAATTATGATGCAGAGGCGGGTTTTAAAGAGGCTATGAACAAAACCGAAAACCCACAGCTTAAAGGCTATTTACAAGACCGAGCCCGCCTGCGCAATAATTTTGCCACTGAAATTAGCGATACGCTGCTGCGTCTGGATGAAAAACCAATTGAAAAAGGCAGTACCACCGGAGACTTACACCGCACCTGGATTAATATCAAACAATCTTTAAGTGGAGATAAGGATGAGGCAATCTTGGAAGAATGCATCCGAGGTGAAAAGGCGAGTGTAGAAGAATATCAGGAAGTACTGGACAAAAAATACTACAGTCCGGAAATTGAATCCATGATCGTCAACCAAAAAGATCAGGTGGCGCAAACACTTCATAAAATTCAAACTTTGGAAGATTTGCACTAAGATCATCCGGTTTTAGAAAATAAAGGCTGTTTACATTTGAATCACGTTCTACTAAATTCTTCAGTAGAATCGTTCAAATCCTAAACAGCCTTTGCTATTTTAAATTCACCCATTCCGCGCGATGGTATCGTGTGCGTCTTTTAGAATTCGGCTACTGATCCGATCTTAAGAAATCTGTAAGAAGGGCCGGGAATAAAGTCTTGGACATTTAGATTAACTGCTCACGGGATTTTAATAAAAATCCAAACTTTTTACCTTCTACCTATTACTTCTCACCTGCAACCTTGCAACCTAGAACACCAAACACCTAAACAATACGTCTAAAATCTTAAATCTAACGTCTTAAGTCTTACGTCTAAACGAACTACGCCGTAAGAGAGTCCTCCAGCGCAAGGGCTTCATCCTCGTCGTGGTAGGAGGGCACCGAATCTTTAATACGGTTAAATTCTTCCATACGCTCGGCATCGTCTTCTTCTCCGGTAAAATACGGGAACACATCGGCCACCGGGGATTCGGATATGGCAGGAATGCTGTATTCGCCCATGGTATCGCGCATCACATGCGTGGTATTTTCAAAAGCTTCTTTAATATCATTTGCCTGTACCAAGAGATACTGGTTCAGTTTTCGCTCTTTCCCGCTGTTTTCATCATAAGCGATAAGGGCCACTTTAGCTTTAAACCAGCGGTCTGCGTCCTCAAAGGGATGAATCTCGGCAAAATTGGCCACCTTAATATTGGTAATCAGCATTCCTTCGTCTTCATTAAGATACGGACGCATCTCCTCGGTAATACGCTTCTCGGCTTCGGTATAGGAAACCGCATCTACCAGAAACGGCTCGGTTTTCAGTTTTCTAAGACCGGAAGCCTCATCAAATTTGGCATATTTTACTTTGCATTCGTACCAGGTAACGCTCATGGTTTGGGAGTTTATTAATTTTTAGGAGCGCCAAAAATAACCGTTTTCAAACAGCAGGCAAGGGGAGTGGTGACCGAGTTGTTCACAATAATCAACCGCTCTTAAATAATTAACTTAACGTGAATGACTTAGTATTTGAAATGAGTTTAGTTACAAGCGCCGCTAATATCTTTGGTTTCGGTAGTGGTATTTACGAGGGTATTGATACGGGTGGTACCCTTAACACTTATTTCAATAAACTCCGGCTGAACAGCCGTAACCAGTCCGGTAAAGGTATTGAAGGCAAATTGCGTAAGCAGTTCTTCCCCGCTCAAAGCTGCACCATTTCCTTGATCATAGCGTCCTGAAATGCGAAAGCGCTGCACATAGGGAATGGTGATATTGTTGTATTCCTGATACACATCGGCTACCGCAATGGCCGTTTTGGGTGGTACTGTAATTTCCCGATCCTGAAACAGGTTGCGGGATTCTGAAGTGGAGAATTGCCCGTTGGTGCTGGAAGTGGTAGTTACCGAATTACTGGAGGCATAAGTACCTGAAATTTCGGCTCTGGCGGTTGCTGCATTTCCAAAAAAGCGTGTCTCCACTTCCATCCCCAGAGTCAGGGTCGTACTGAGCGAGGTGCTGGTAGCTACTGAAAAACGTTCTTCCCAGCCGGCAACCTCTGTAGTTTCAATACTCCGTGAAGAACCCACGGTTTGAACTAACGATCCCGTGCTGCAATTGCGCAGGGTGCTGTTATACGATGTTTGCGTGCTGCTGGGAGGAAGCACCGGTTGCAAATAGTTAAACCCCACACTTTCTACATTCCACGCAATCTCAAAATCCATAAACCGAAAATAAGCGGCATCTTTACTGCTGTCTGCATACCATTGCTTATTGCTCAGGGTCAGGGTCTCATTATTAAATTCAGAAATTAGGGAATACAGGCCATTACCGGCTTTTTTGATTCTAAAGCGGTAATTGCTAAATTTTGCAGGTTTGGTATTTCCTCCATTAATAGCATGGTTTTTAAAGGTTTGCATCAGGAGGCGGGCGGTTGCATTGTAGGATACATATACGTAAAAAATTCGATCGCCTTCCCGTACACTAATGTTGTACACACCCTCATCAACTTCGTCAAAATAAAAAGAAGTAGCTTTTTTAGTAGCCTGAGTGGTATAATCCAGAGCATTCAGATTCAGAAAATCCAGAGGAACGTCAATATTAGACGAGTTGTAGGCATTGGCATTAGGAGCTCCCAAAATCTGATTATTCTCACTTACGGCCTGAATGTAGTAAAGATGGTCTGAGGCCAAACGAATTTTAGTAAACTGATCGGCCAGGCTGGCAACGGTTATCTCGCGCGAATCCGCATTCGATTTAAACGAATATTTGGGAAAGGATTCGGTTTGTATAACTTTATTTGCTGCATCGAGCACCGTCACGGTTACCGGAACGCCTTCTTCCAGCTTCGATTTCAGGGCTTCATCTAAATTTTCATTATCCAGCCGTACGGGGCTGATATTTAAATAGGGATCAATATTCAATTCCTGAGTTCTAAGCTCAGCGGTTTGAGGAAATTCAACCCGTATTTTAGCAGGCGAATACCCCAGTTTTGCAATGTTCCGCGTACTGAGGCTGATTCCTATTTCCCCCGGATCGGTTTCAAAATCGGAAGTCTGAATAGGCGAGGGAAGGACCTCTACCGTTCCCTCGGTTGCTGTATTAACAGGTTCATCATCGGTACTGCTGCAACTGAGGAGACATACCAAAACCCATAAAGAAAGGGTAGATCGTAAAATAAGCCGTGCATTCATAATACTTGTTTAAGTTGGTTAATAGATTCTTCCCAATGCACGGCTAAAACTCCAAAAGGATTAGTTACCGCGGTCGGGTTAATGCATCAAAACTACCGGCTTAATGATTAAAAAAACGAATTTATAGGGTGGACAAAGTGTGGACAGTCCTTATTTTCAGATGATTACCGAAACTGATGTATAAAGCTTTCCAGAGAATCGGTAGTGGAAAGCTCGAGTTTTTTACGAAGGCGGTAGCGGGCTTTTTTTACTCCTTCCTGCGAAATATGTAAAATTTGAGAGATCTGTTTAGAGGAAATATTCATTTTAAGCAACGCGATGAGTCGAAGATCATTGGCAGTAAGATTTGGAAACCGGCTTTGAATCGCCAGATTAAAATCTTTATGAACATGCTCGTAATACCGGGTGAAATCTTCCCAGTAGGCATCACTTTGCAATTCCCCGGAAATGGTTCTGATCAGATTTCTGGAATGTCGTTGATGGTCTTTGGTCTCGTGCACCAGTTGAGCCTGTTGCAGTATGGTCTCTAAAGCCTCATTCTTTTTGGCCAGATGCAACACATGGGTTACCAGTTCTTTATCTTTAAAAGCGAGTTCCCGGGCAATAGCCTGACTTTCCATACGCTTGAGTTTGCTTTTTTGCTGATATCCATAAGTCACAGCTGTGAAAAGCAGAAGAAGCAGGATCATACCGCCTATAAGCAGGGCTTGCTGCAGTTGCTGCCGTACGCTTTTTTCTTCCAGCAACGCGATCGCGTTTTGTTGGATATCGATTTGCTGTTCCTTTTTTTCGGTTTCATATTGCGTACGCAGTTCGTCAAAATTGCGCTGACTTTCCACGCCAAACAGCGAATCATCAGACTTTTTAAAGAGTTTATAGGTAGCCAGTGCCTCATTGTACTTCCCAAGTTCTTCATAAGCCTGTGCCAAATACAAATACGCACGTTGCTGGTTAGCCGAAATACGGTTCAGTTTTGCCAGATTCAGGCCTTCTGATAAAGCGTCGATACTGGCCTTGTAGTTTTTCAGTTTCAGTTGGGCTTCACCCAAATTCATCAGGGCATTCACCTTATAAAAAACAGAGTTCTGCGCTTCTGCCAATTCCATTAGCGTCAGCGAATTTTCTGTAGCTTTTTTATAATCTTCCTGCTTATTGTACAAATCGCCCAGCACATCCACAGCAGAAAGGATGTTATAGCTGTAGTTTCCATCTTTACTGATCTGAAGGGCTTCGCGGGTATAATACACCGCGCTATCCAGCTGCTTAAGGTTTGCCAGCGTACTCCCTATTTTTAGGAGTACAGGTGCCAGATAGTAGGAGTCATTAGCCCGGCGGTAGTTTTGAGCCACTTCGCGATACGTTTGCAAGGCCAGACTGTCTTTTCTCATAAACGCATGGTTATCTGCTATTTTCACCAAAGCATCGGTGTAGCGCAAGGTATCACCTACCTGTAAAAACATCTTGGTAGCCTGCTGGGCATAGTTTAAAGAGTGTTGTGTATTGCTCAGTTCGAGATGGATCCCCGAGGCAAAATCATAGGATGCACCTATGCGCAAAGTGTCGTTCAGTTTTTTAAATATGACCGAAGCTTTAGAATTGTAGGCAAATGCACTATCATATTGGGTTTGCTGCTTAAAATTGATGGCACTGTTGTAGTACATAGAACCTTCCAGCTTTTGATCCCCCAAATGCCGGTACATTTCGGCAGCTTCTTTGTAGTATTTTAAAGAAATATCCAGGTTTCCGAGATAAAACTCACTTACGCCTAAATGTTGAAGTCCTTTGGCAATATAAACCGAATCCTCTTGCTCTTGGCCCAAATTCCATAAGTCCTGAGCGTAGGTTTTGCTCAGTTCCGGATTTGGAGAGAGCGATTCTTCCCAAAGCCTGATAAGCCGATGCGCTTTTAAGCTATCTGCGCCGGGAGTGGAACGCGTTTCTAATGCGGTATTTGAAGGAGATTTTTGAGTACAGCCCACCGAAACCAGGCCGAGTGTGAAGAGCAGGCTCAGGGTAATAAAGGAATGTTGAACTCGTTTTCCCATCAATTAAAAATAGAAAAAATTAGAATAGTTAAAGCTCTGTTAGCGAAATGGATACACCCATTGGTTTATGACAGCCTCGAAAAAGAATTCATTGAATGTTTAACTTCGCGGAAACTCAGGAAAAACCCCAGGTCAGACCCATGAGGTAGCCAAAGCCTTAGAAAATAATGTCCTTTGGCATTGCCCTAAAACTGTATAAAATGCTGGAAAAAAGAACACAGGTCCCCCGCGAATACGATTCAGATCCCAATAGATTCATTTATTGTCTGGAAGGAGTTGCCGATGTGGATACCCATCAAATTACCGAAGTTCAAAAGAGTCTCGAAGAACTGGCACTTCAATATGGGGTGGCAAGTATTTATCAAACCTGCGATACCATTGAGGGTCTGGAAGCGAGTTTAAATACACTGATTATGGACGATCATTATTTTAAGGATTACGAAATCATTTACCTCGTCATGACCGGGGAGGCCAACAGTATTTGTTTAAATAACTACTATTACAGTTTTCAGGAAATAGCAGAACTTTTTGAAGGAAAATTGAGAGGGAAGATCCTGCATTTCTCTAACGCCAAAGTGCTGGATCTCGACGAGGAAGAAGCGCAGTATTTTCTGGATATTACCAACGCCAAAGCGGTTTCCGGCTATGGAAATACCGTTACCGGGGTGAGCAGTACTAATCTGGATAAATTCTTTTTTCACCTGTTTAATGAAGACGACGATCTGTTTAATGTAGTAGAAGAGCTGCATCAAAAACACTACACCGCCTGCAAAGTCCTGGATTTTAGAATGTATTATTA
>CAYNMH010000147.1:0-6386 GCA_964398145.1 uncultured Flavimarina sp.
ACCTTGCGGCAGATGAAAATCAACAACCGCATACAGACCGGGGAGGTTGTGATCGCTGTTTGGGAGCTTTAACGATCAGCGGTGATGAGGTGACCCGCGAACCGGCATACTACATTATTGCACAGGCTTCTAAATTTGTGCTTCCGGGATCTGTACGTGTAGCATCTACAATGGACAAAGAAATTCCTAACGTTGCTTACAAAACGCCTTCAGGTGAGGTGGTACTTATTCTTCAGAATACTTCAAATCGAGAAAAGAAAATCCAAATTAAAATCAACCAGAATAATGTTTTGGTAAAACTTGCTGCCGGAGAGGTAGGAAGCTTAATAATTTAAATACAAAATGGAACGAATAAAAATGTACAGTTATTTAACCGGCCTAATTTTTTGCTTAAACATTCAGTTGTTTTCAGCTCAGGAATCGGCATATAGCACTAAGGAGATTCAGGTCTATACCACTGCTAAAAACACAGAATTGCGTTTGACCAGAACCGAAACCTTAAATTTTGAGCCAGCTAAACAACCCTTAGAAACAGAGGTGTCTGTCTTTGTTAATCCTCATAAAAGCTATCAGAGCCTGCTGGGTATAGGAGGTGCAATTACAGATGCGAGTGCTGTGGTTTTCAATGGGCTAAGTAAGGCAAAACAACAGGAACTTCTATAAGCGTACTACGATGCAGATAAAGGTATTGGTTATTCTCTAATGCGTACAACGATCCACAGTTCAGATTTTAGCCCAGAGAGTTATACGTATGTTGAAGAAGGCGATAAAGCATTGAAAACTTTTTCGATAGCGCATGACAAACAATTCAGAATACCTATGATTAAAAGGGCAACTGAAGCGGCAGGCGGTAAAATCAGCTTGTATGTAAGCCCATGGAGTCCTCCGGCATTTATGAAAACAAATGGTTCTATGCTGCAAGGAGGAAAATTAAAACCCGAATATCGACAAAGCTGGGCAAATTATTATGCCCGATTTATAAAAGCCTATGAGGCTGAAGGAATGCCCGTGTGGGGGCTCACGATTCAGAATGAACCGATGGCGACACAAACCTGGGAGTCGTGTATTTACACGGCTGAAGAAGAGCGCGATTTTTTAAAGGATTATTTAGGTCCCACCCTGAAAAAAGAAGGACTCGGGAATAAAAAAATTATTGTCTGGGATCATAATCGGGATCTAATGGTTAACCGTTCTAATGTGATTTTTGAAGATCCTGAAGCTTCCCAATATGCCTGGGGTACCGGATTTCACTGGTACGAAACCTGGACCGGTGCAAATCCCCTTTATGAAAACGTGAATCGTGTTAATGAGGCTTTTCCTGATAAGAAATTAATGTTTACCGAAGGTTGTATTGAGAAATTTGATGCTTCAAAATATCAGTATTGGCCAAACGGGGAGCGTTACGGGGAGCAGATGATACACGATTTTAATAATGGTACAGTAGGCTGGACCGACTGGAATATTCTTTTAGATCAAAACGGGGGTCCCAATCACGTGGGTAATTTCTGCTTTGCACCCATTCATGCAAATACCGCTACAGGAGAATTGATTTATACTCCTTCCTACTATTATATTGGTCATTTTTCAAAATTCATTAAGCCCGAAGCAAAACGTATAGGTACAGCAGTGAGTAGAAGTACACTTTTGAGTACCAGTTTTCAAAATTCAGACGGTACTTATGTAACGGTAGTTATGAATAGAACGGATAACGATTTAACCTATACCTTATATTCAGAAGGTCTTGAAGCTACGCTTAAAATACCTGCTCACAGTATTCAAAGTTTGGTGTATTAATTTGGGTGAATATAAAATTAAGGTTTTTATCTGCGTAAAATTTACCCGCCTGATTAAGATGTACCCGTTCTAATATTTCAAAGAATCCAAGTGAATATTTTAAGTTACTGATTGTTATAGGTTTATAAGTTATCCGGTGTTTCAGATAATTTAGGCTGCATTTTTGTTTGGAAGAATTTATAAGCACAATTCTTATGAACAAAAAACTATCTTTTGCCAATCGTATCAATACCATCCTTGCACTTGCCGTCGTGTTCTTGCTGGTTTTGGCCACCAACCGTATAGATCAGCATCATTTTAAAACTGCGCAGAAAAGTGTAAACGAAGTCTTTAAAGACCGGGTGCTTGTACAGGATTATATTTTCTCAATGTCTAATGTGTTGCGTGAAAAGCAACTTGCCTTGTATGATAGCAGTTCAGTAAACGTTTCTTCGGGATCTAAACAAAACGCTCAGATTGCCGGTATTATTTCAAAATTTGAGGCAACCAAACTTACGCCGGCAGAATCTAATTTGCTTTGGGAGTTTAAAGGTGATTTTAAAGCTTTAGATAAGTTGGAGAACGCTGTCGAAATTAATTTCAATTCGAAAGAACAGATTAAAGAAAGGCTCCTAAAATTACAATCCACTCTTGTAGCGCTCAGCGAAATACAGGTGCACGAAAGCCGCCGACTGACGCAGGAAGCCCAAAAATCACTTGATGTAAGCAATCTGCTGGCCAAACTTGAGATTTTCTTTTTAATCGTAATAGGTGTTGCTGTGCAAGTTCTGATTTTTTACAAATCGAAAAAGCTCGTAAGGCAGGAGTCGGCCTAGATTTTAGCCCACAGGTATTTTGGCTTAAAGTTTTAGTCTTAGATAAACAGGATTATTAACTTAGACGATCGTTAAGATCGGCTTATGAACAGTGTTGAAGCAGCTTTGAAAGAACGTATTAAAGAATTGACCTGCCTGTATGAGGTGTCCTCGATATTGGTAAATGCCGATGAGACCAATCATGAAGAAACCTACAGAAGTATTGCCCAAAGCATAAAAATTGGTTTTCAATATCCTGAAGATACAGAGGTTGTCATAGAACAGGGCGATTTTTGTATCAGTACGGGAACGATAGAAACTGATAATAAGCTCATCAGCAAAATACAACTGCTAAAAAAGGAAGCTGGTGAAATCAGGGTGTACCTCAACACAACCGGCCTTGATTTTTTACCCGAGGAGCAGCCGCTAATTGATAACATTGCCCTAAAAATAGGAGATTATCTGGAGCGCCTAGCCATAAAGCAAAACGAGTTGCTGCTCCGTCAACAAATGGAGCATGCAGACCGGCTTACCATTATAGGTGAGCTCACAGCCGGGATTGCGCATGAATTAAACACCCCGCTGGCTAATATTCTGGGCTTTGCCGAGCTTTTACGAGATAATTTAAGCAACAATGATCCGGCTGCGGCAGATGTAGACAAGATCATTAAAAACGCTATCTTTTCGCGTGAAGTGGTTAAAAAACTGATGTTTTTTGCACACGCCATTCCACAGGAGAAAAAAGAAGTGAATATCATTCCTATCGTAAAGGACGCTTTAGACCTGCTGGATGCTGCATTTAAAAAAGAACAGGTGTGTTATGGGTTTTATACAGAAGAAGAGAGCATCAAGCTTAAAGTTGATGCCGTTCAACTCACACAAATAATAATTAATCTGGTGATTAATGCGATTTACTTTTCGCCTGAAAATGGAAGGGTGAGTATACGAATCTCTCAGGAACGTGAATATGTGGTTTTTGAAATAAGCGACGAGGGTTCCGGGCTCACCGATGAGGCTCTTGACAAAGTTTTTCAGCCTTTCTTTACGACTAAACCCACCGGGGAGGGCTCTGGTCTCGGGTTAAGTGTAGTTCACGGCATTGTAACCAGCCACAACGGAAGTATAACGGCTGAAAATAAAAAGGATACCGGAGCACTTTTCACGGTGCGCCTGCCTAAAAACTAATATGCGTTTAAACAAAGAAAATATTTTAATTGTAGATGATGATCTGCATATTTTAGAACTCCTGCAACGACATTTGCATCGGTGGAATTATCATACCTACCGCGCGGTTTCCGTTCGGGAAGCTGTAAACATTCTGCGGGATTCCCAGGTTGATTTATTAATTACCGATCTTAAAATGCCGCAGATAGATGGGTTTGAACTCATCAAGTTCGTTTCTGAGCATTACCCGGATTTGCCGAAACTCATCGTTACCGGTTTTCCCTCTGTACAGGATTCTCTCAAAGCCATTAAATCTGGGGTGGCAGAGTATCTTACCAAGCCTTTTACCCGTGATGAACTTGCAGAGGCTGTGGCTAAGGCGCTTCCGGCTTCTAAAACAAGTTCCAGACCTCAGCAGCAGTTACCTGCAAGTGATTCTTATGGAGACATTATCGGTGCTTCAGAAAAAATGCGTGAGGTACTTGAGGTAATAGATCGCGTTAAAAACAACAAAGCCACTCTTTTTATTAGTGGTGAAAGCGGTACGGGAAAGGAACTGGTGGCCCGTGCAGTTCATTACCAGGGTAAATTTGCGGCCGCTCCCTTTGTACCGGTTAATTGTGGTGGGATTCCGGAAACTTTATTAGAAGCCGAATTATTTGGTTATAAAAAAGGATCATTTACTGGGGCAGAGCAGGATCGTAAAGGGGCTTTTCAGGCAGCACAGGGAGGCACTATATTTTTAGATGAAATAGGCAATGCCTCCCTGGCAGTACAGGCCCGTTTGCTGCGGGTGTTGCAGGAAAAAGAAGTTACTCCCATAGGCTCCCATAAACCCGAAAAATTAGATGTGCGCGTCATCGCAGCAACTAATAATAATCTTGCCGAGATGATCAGGAAACAAACATTTCGGGAAGATTTGTATTACCGGCTGAGTGTGGTAGAGATTGACATCCCGCCTTTACGCAGGCGTATGTCAGATATTCCAAAGCTGGTAGAGAAGTTTCTGCTCAAATACGGTTTAGAATATAAAGATCGTTATCTAAAACTGGAGCCTGATGCTCTTGAGGTACTCAAGCGCTATTCGTGGCCTGGCAATATTAGAGAGCTCGAAAATGTGATTCAGCGAGCGGTGATCATGTGTGATAAGACTGTAAAAATAAAAGACCTTCCAGATCATCTAAAATACGATATCGAAATGCATGAAGATAGTTTGGTTTCGTTGGCGGAAATGGAACGCAGCTATATCAAAAAAGTATTGCGGGCGATGGGGAATAATAAAACCAAAGCCGCTGAAATTCTTCAAATTACCCGAAAAACCCTGCGGGAAAAGTTGAAAGACTAGCGGGTAATTATTACTCACCCCGGATTGTTTTTACCCGTTACATTCCCAGTGATTTATTTATTTTATTTTATTTAAATAACTGATGTTCAGTTGTTTGAATTCTTTGCGTTCAAAATTTTGATTACGATGGCATACGACTTGCTTATTAGTAAAGTAAATAACCTAATAAATACTAATCAAAAAAATAATCGTATGAAAACTTTTTTAGCAATAGCCGCAATGGCACTGGGATTAGCAAATGTGCAGGCGCAAAATAACTGTGAAACACCTCAATTAAAAGAGGGGGATGTTATCAAAATCGCCAGTCCATCACACGCAACGTATTCGCATATTAATTTTCCGAAAAGCAATTTTATCATCAAGCGAGGTGGGATTGCTAATCACAAATCTCTGATCAATAAAGAAATTGAAGTGACCGAAGTGAAAATGGAAAATGGGTGCATTGCACAAATCGAAGTGAAACTTAAGGACGGCAAGAAATTTTTTAACGTGGTACGCGAGGTGAGCATCGATCTTAAAGATGCCCTGGCTTCCGGTGAAATAGAAATGCTTTAATAATTGGTGAAAGTGTAGTTTTAGAACTGCACATATATTGTAAAACCCGCTAATTTAGGGACTAGCGGGTTTTTTTAGTTTATATATGCGAGTTTATTCTTTGAGCTTACGCGCAATAATACCACGTACTACTTCGGTAGTTATACCAAAAGCTACGTGAGCTATCAGCTCGTTTATTTGAATCTTGACAGGAATATCTGTAGGTTTATCTTTTAGACCTAAAAGAGGAAGCGAAGTCTCGTGGGTACCTATCCAAGTAGTGGCACCGTAGGTTGCTCCTTCAATTATATTTATATCTGTTTTGTCTCGTTTAGCATAACCATAAGTCGCACCCAGACTGGCGCCAAAGGGAATATTTACCAGTTGTTCTGCAAGCTCATGATTAGTCTCACTAATACGTTCGCCGGTAATTTTCAAAGAGAGGTCATCTACCAGCTTGACCTGAGCAGACCGGGTGTTGGGCTTGCGCACCGGAAGTACTTTTTCAATAGCCGTTTTAACCAGTGTCCCCGCAATACCTCCCAATACTCCTGAAAGCAGTCCTCTACTCACATTAGAGGAGAACGAATCTTTTTCTAACCAGGCTTCAAGCGAATTACTCATAGATTGAAATTTTCATTAAATTTAAAAAGACTTACTTAACCTGAGTTTTGGTTTAACAGCACTTTCACAGCGAGTCGACATAAGAAAATAGGGTAAATAATTAGTTTTAACTATACCTTAAAATATAGTAA
>CAYNMH010000148.1:0-6341 GCA_964398145.1 uncultured Flavimarina sp.
CTTATAAAAATAGAAATTATGATGGGAAAGAACATCTAATGCTACATCAAGCCACAGTTTTAAGTCTTAATGATGACGATCAGTTTGTTCACGTTTTTAGCATTCACAGCGATATTTCCCATTTACTGCTAGAGAGCACAGACTGCGTGTCATTTATTAATTTAAAGGAAGGTCCATCATACTATAATGTGGATACATCAACCGGAAAATTTGATCTCAAAGGGCTTAAGGTAAACAATAGTTTAAGAGCTCTGTTTACCCCCAGGGAAATTGAAATTATCAGAAAGCTGGCTGTTGGCGATTCAGCAGATGAAATAGCTGATGCACTTCATATTTCGGTACATACTGTAAGAACCCATCGCAAAAATCTATTAAGAAAAGTAGAGTGTAAAAATACAACGCATCTGGTATCTATGTGCCTTGCAGAGGGGTTATTTTATCTGTAAGCGATATCGGTGTAAGATTTAGTAAATGAATCTTAGAAACGTTTTAAAGTACTCGGGTAATACCTGTTTAGAAAGCCAACATTTAAATGAATCTACCCCCGATGTTGGAGTTGATGCACTAAAAGGAACTCGCAGGATGTAGATTTGTATTGACCTTATCAGCTTAAGATTGCTGTTGAATTAAAATCCCATACTATGAAGTTTAATAAAAGGGAAAAACGATTTTGGAAAACCAACTTTTCATTTGGTTTAGACAACATCCCTCAGGAAATAGAACATTTGACCTTTAGAGATGAACACCTTACCAATGAAGAACTTTGTTTTATTGCCTCAAGAATAAGACGTATAGAAAGACTTGATCTCGATAGTACCTCTGTTGACGATGAAGCAATATCCTGCCTTTTACAAATGGAATACATAGGCGAGTTAAGGTTGGTAAACCTCAATATTACTGATCAATCCATTCCAACTTTACTGAAATTACAATCTTTAAAACTTTTGCATCTGGGGTCAACTCAGGTAAGTTGCGACGGAATATTAAGTTTAAAAGAACTGAAGAATCTGAAATATCTGTTTGCGAGTCCCGCTGAGATAGAAAGCGAAAAACTGGATATGTTTTTAAATCAAAAACCCAATTGTGAACTTACGATTAACAGCAAGCCGTATTCAAAAATTGACTACGGATTTTAAGTTTTTAAAACAAGCTGTAAGATACCTGTCTATACAAACATCAACCAGCTTTGTGTAGGAAAAGCTTATGTATTCTTTTTATTTAAGTCCAATTTGACGTAATACATCTCGTCATCGTCATCAATGACTTCCCAACCATTATTTAGATGTTTAGGCATATTGTTATTTTGTTTAGATACTATAGAGAAAATAGCATCGTAGCTTTTTTTGAATGTTGCTGTTGAGGATTGGGTGAGCCGTTTAGAAATTCCCATACCCAAATACCTAGGGTGAACAGCAACCTGAGCCCTGGGGCAAACTTTACCTGTAAAGTGATGCAAGTACTTCTCTAAGCGTTCTTTATAGTCCTGGGTAAGCACATTCTCAGCAAGACTATCTAAAAGAAAAAAACCAGCAAAATTTTGATTAACCCAGGCAACGCGTATTTCTGCTTTTCCAACAATACTCAGAAGTTGTTTTTTGGAGAACGGACATCCAAATAGGAAGCCCTGCTTACAAGCTCTGGTTTTTTGCAGCCAATAATTTTGCAGTTTTAAAATTTGATCTACATCTTCTTTTGTAGCTGAACTTATGGTTATTTCTACCGGGAAATTCGAAATATTGTCTCTGCGTAAATCAGTATTCAACTATAAAGCGTATTTGGATTAGACATTAAATGGGGTAATGCATATTATACTTTAAGGTGGTTGTACTACTCCTTTATACACCTACAGGGATATAACGAGTCAAGAGAATCGTCATAGAACGACCCTAATTTATCATTGCCGATTGCCGCGGTATAAAATCGTTCTATCCTATCTCCTTCAAATTTTAAATCGTTAAGCCAGAAAAAGATCCTGTTCGGCTGTTTTAATGTGGAATAAGTCACGTGAAAGTTACCGCTGGTTTTACCCAGTCTTTTTAAAAATTTACCTGGAATTGAATTATATGTTCCATTCTGGAGGTCTTGCGGGATCTCCCTGGTATCTATCCATTTTTTAGCATACCAGTCTCTTAATTTTCTTTTATACTTTTCATTGTTTTTGTATTCTTTGTCAGACGAAAAGGTTCTTTCGGTTATACGATCGAAATTCATCTGTACATATCCTGTTTTTCCATCGTAGTCTACAAAGTCGTAGTTGTTTTCCAAAATTTCAAAAATACTTTTGGCATTATTAGAATTAAATGCGACCCCATGTTTTTCCTCAATATAGGCTCCAAGCTTTACCAAATCATTTTTATTAGGTATTCTCCATCCCTGGGGACAAAGTAAGCTGGCAGTAGAGGCATCATAGTAGTAGTTTTCATCACCCTTTTTTATAAAGACTCCACCTTTTATTTTAAAGTTTTCAGCCATCCATATCTGATTACCAATTTTTACGGTTTTATATTTTGCATTATTACGCGTATCTACAATCATATCGCTGTAAACGGGCTCAACGGTTTTACTGTTGGTAAGCTGGTCTATATTTTCTCGTATTGCCTGTACAGAACCTAACGGATTTTGTATTTCTTTACGTAGTACTCCGGGAACGTAGATGGTGCTGAGACCTGCGTGTAAAGCCTGAATGGCGTCAGCACTTGTAGATAATAGTAAGTTATACCTTTGCAATTCATCACTTTTTTTATTAAAAATAGCCGATGCGTTTGAATTTGCATACATCCTATTTTTACGCATAAAATTTGACAATGAAGAAGAGGTTGGAAATACACCTAAGAATTCAATTATAGGTATAGCTACTATGGAAGATACGCCAATGTAAGGCGTGCCGTAGCCTCTTTTTTCAAATTCTCTGGATAGACAATAATAGGTGTTGCACCCCAGATAGGCATCCCTGGCTGCACTTAATTTTAAGCTAAATTCCAAATTTGAAATACTTCTTGGCGCCGAATTGTAGTAATTGAACATGTAAATATATTCGGAATTAGAATTTTCGTAAATGGAAGATACCGCATAAGGTGTGTTTTCCAATGAAAATGAAGACTCCTCCAGATTGTAGATGGTATTTAGTTGCGATGCCGACTTTCCCCTGATCTCGCCTCCATTAATAAGATAGGCAGCTATATTACGCTGACCAATACCAATCTTACCCTGGCGCATCACCTCTTTCTTATAGCCGTCTTTAAGCCTTTGAAGGTTTGCTTTTTCCTGTTTCAGTTGTTGTTCCCATTCCTGCTGTGCCTTTCTTTCTTCTTTACGCCTCGTTGCCATAGCATTAGCAAAAGCCTGAGACATCCTATTAGTCCAGTAAGACATACTATTAGGATTATTGATGTCGCTTTTTTTGGCATTTCGCTTTCTAATGGCATCTGCTCGTGCTGCTGCTTCTGAAGACTGATCATAATCAGTTCCAGAACCCGGTTGAATAGTGAGCCATTTTATCTCGTTGATTTTTTCCTGTTCGGGGTTTTGAGGTGCTGGCGTAGTATTTTGTGTCGTAGTTTTTGTAGTTCCTGTCGTGTTTCTGTTGCTCGATTGCTGTGTAGATGTTGCGCCTTCCTGAATGACTTTAGAACCCTGACTGTAGATCAGTGAGCTGTTTACCAATAAAGCGAGAAGAAAAAGTAGTTTAAATCTGGTAATCATGATAATAAGCTATAAACTAATTGCATGGAGCATTAGTAAGTTTTAGTATAGGATCGAAACTAGAATTTGAAGGTACGTTTCACAATACCCAAAAAAGGGTAATATAACCTATTGAGCATACCGATTTTTAAAACTCCATACCTAAGCCAGGTTCTATAAACAGAGTTGCCTGAGCCTATAAGAGCCTATCTGCAGTTTACATTCAATAATCCAGAATAAGGGTTATAGTTTACAGGGCTATACGTGAAATTGAGAGTTAAATTGGCAGTTGTAATTTGCAAATGAGAAGTTAGGAGTGAGAAGTGATAGGTAATAGGTAATGGGTAATGGGTAATAGGTATTAGGTAAGAGGTTGGCTCTTCGATATAATGCTCCTTAGGTTGCACCATTCAGGGGTCCCAAAAAAATAGAGATTCGAAATAACTTATCACTCCGCATTCACCATTAGTAGGCAGTCTCAGTGGGCGGTTATTTGAATTCAAGGTTCCGGGTTTAAAATTCAAAATTACATCCATCCCCAGCCCTTCCTTTGAAGGAAGGGTGCCTGTTTTTTTACTAAATCTAAAGCCTCCTTGGGGAGGTTTGGAGGGATATCGGAGTGCAGGTGTGGGGTTGAATTCAACATTCAAAGTTTAAAGTTCAAAATAACTCTTAACTCTGCACTCAGCATTTCGACCCGGTTCGTGTTAATTTACATACCCATGTTGAGCGGTGTGCTCAATCAAGGGCCTTGATGAAATTGCTTTGTTTTGAGTATCTTTAAACAGCACGGTCATTCATAATGACACGGAACTCTGTTTTGTTTTTAATTCTGTTGAACCTTTTAAAGCTGAGCTTATGCATTTGTTTAAAACCCTTGTACTCGTATGTATCTTTGGTCTAAGTGGCGTCGCCACGGCTCAAAGCAGTCTATCTTCGGCTACTTCGTCTGTACATTTTCATGCTTTACCAGACAGGATTGACCTGAGCCAGGATACCACCGGCTTACTTTCCCTGAATTTACCGAAACGCGAACCAGTTATCTCGCTGTACAACGCTACTCACCAGTGGTACGATACCTATTTCCCGACGCCGGAGGGCTATGTAAAGAGTAATACCTTGATGAATCCGTCGCCGCAAACCCGTTTTCTCAACCCTGTGTTTCCGGGTACCGAAACAACCAGCCTAAGTCCGTCTCTGGCAAGCATTCGGTTTAAAGGTCCGGCGGTAAGCACCATCATCCCGTTACGGGATTCGTTTAATCCGTATGGAACTGCTACTGTAGGAGATGCTTTGGTGTCCGGGTTTTTAGGATTGTTGTTTGATTAGAAAGCAGTTTGCAGTTTTTTGATTCAAGGTTCAAAGTTTAAAATTTAAAGTAACTCTGCACTCAGCATTCAGCACTAGTAAGCAGTCTCAGTTTGCAGTGGGCAGATTGGAAGTACAAAATACAAAGTACGAAGTGAATTCAAGGTGTACAGTTAGCAAAATGCAGAGTTAGGAATTCAGAGTGTTGAGTTTCTTTTTATGATAAAATAACTCCTAACTCCGCACTCTGCATTCAGCACTAGTAAGCAGCCTCAGTTTGCAGTTATTTAATTCAAGGTTCAAAGTTTAAAGTTCAAAATAACTCATAACTCCGCACTCCGCATTCAGCACTGTTAAGCAGTCCTTTCGAAGGAGCCCTTAGCGACTGAGAAATCGCATGTCACTTCGAGTAGATGAAGCGGAGCGCGAGCGCAGCTTCATGGTATCGAGAAGTCTTCTTTGTAAGCGTGCTTCTGAATAACCGGAGTTCTCGATACCATTTTTTCGAACTCAGGTTCTCAAAAATCACTCGAACTGACATCCTAACTCATCACTCTGCATTCAGCACTAGTAAGCAGTCTCAGTTTGCATTTATATGAATTCAATGTTCAAAGTTTAAAGTTCAAAATAACTCATAACTCCGCACTCCGCATTCAGCACTGTTAAGCAGTCCTTTCGAAGGAGCCCTTAGCGACTGAGAAATCGCATGTCACTTCTAGTAGATGAAGCGGAGCGGGAGCGCAGCTTCATGGTATCGAGAAGTCTGCTTAGTTAGCATGTTTATTGCTAACCGGAGTTCTCGATACCATTTTTTCGAACTCAGGTTCTCAAAAATCACTCGCTTCTCGACAGCGCTCGAAATGACACCCTAACTCATCACTCTGCATTTAGCATTCTGAACTAAAAAACATCACTTCACCTCCTGAATACTCATCAGTCTATACGCGTTGTCCCAAACGGTAATGAGTTTTAGGTCGTAGGTGCGCCAGGGTCCTGATTCTTTGGAACGCACTTTATACTCCAGCGGATAGGTGGCATAAAACTCCGCGTTACTTTGGGGGGTGATGCTAAAGCGATCCCAGTCTACTGTAGTTTCGGAATAGGGATACTGCTTGCGGTAGGATGTATATTGTATCGATTTTTACCCAATTTAGAACGCTGTTTATTTGCCGAACAGATAAAAAGGTGGTTTACAGTTTAGGTTTGGGTTACAAGTTTAGTGTAAAAGAAACTTTTCTAATGAAAATTCCTTGTTTTTACAGAAAACCTCATTTTAAATTAGCTTGGCTAAGCGATCTTTAAGCCTCACTATAAAGTATCAATTTTATTTTGTACACGAATAACAATAAAAT
>CAYNMH010000149.1:0-6176 GCA_964398145.1 uncultured Flavimarina sp.
ATATTATGAATAACATACCTTCAGTAAACCTCGATCAGCAATCGGGCGCGCTTTCGCTACGCGGAAACACCAACGTACAGGTAATGGTAGACGGCAAACTGACCAATATTGCACCAGACCAGTTGCTGAAACAGCTGCCTTCTAATTCCATCAAAAAAATTGAACTGATTACCAATCCCTCAGCCAAGTACAATCCTGATGGAATGAGTGGGATCATCAATATCGTCCTGCACAAAAATGTGAACGTTGGCTTTAATGGGGATGTAAGCGCCGGACTCGCTTATGAAAAGAATCCGCAATTTAACAGCGGGCTCAACCTCAATTACCGAAACGGAAAGTTCAATCTCTATTCCAATTACAGCAATACGCTGTCTCAGAGCGCAAACTACGGAACTATTTTTCGCGAAGGCGATAATTCAACCCAGTATTTTGATATGCTGAATGACAATATATCCCACCTGCTTAAAGTGGGTCTCGATGTGTATCTGAATGATAAAAATACCCTATCCGTTTTTACCTCACAAAACAGCTTTAGAGGTGAGCCGGGCGGGAATATCAATATTATTTATGCAGACGATATGAGCCGTAACCTGATGCAGGATTTTGGCGCCGATATGGATAATTACTCCCAGCAATACAACTTTGATTACAAGCTCGACTTTGAAAAAGAAGGACACAACATTGAGTTTGAGGCAGACTACAACACCTTTGACGCAGAAGAAGATACCTTTTTTGATTTTACGGGAACGACTCCCCTTTCAGATTATGAAGATTTTGTTGACACCAAAAGAGACCGCACTACTTTAAATCTGGATTATGTAAATCCGCTGAGCGAAAGCGAGAAACTGGAAGCAGGTCTGCAAACGATTCTTTTTAGTACCGATATTGGCTACAGCAGCACCGGCCAGTCGTTCAATGCCAATGGTAATCTGGTACCTACGCCAAGTACCCGCTTTGACTACAGCCGTAACATTTACTCGGCATACCTCACTTACGGAAAAAATTATGAAAAATGGTCCTATCAGGCCGGCCTTAGGGCAGAACAGGTAAACGTAGCAGCAGATACCAATAGTGTGCGTGCCTTTACTAACGATTATTTTGAAGTCTATCCTTCTGCTTTTGTGACCTATAATCCTTCCGAAAAAAACCAGTATCAGCTAAGCTACAGCCGCCGCATTGATCGTCCCGGTGTGGGGCAGGTTAATCCCATTCGCGAGTGGAGTTCCCCTTTGGTTACCGAATACGGAAACGTAGAGCTTAGACCGCAGTTTACCAATTCGATTGAGGGCAATTACACCCGTAATTTTGAAAAGGGAAGTCTCACAGCGGGAATCTTCTACCGCATTATTGAAGATCAAATAAATCAGGCTGTGTATGTTGACCGTTTCAATCTCGACCGAATGGTACTCACGCAGGACAACTTTGATTCAACCACCGCTTATGGTTTTGAATTGAGCAGCAATTACAAGCCCTTTGAGTGGTGGAGTATCAATGCAAGTTTCGATTTATTCAATCAAACGCAAACCGGGATTACGGAAATGCTGGACCCCCATATCGAAAATCCCACTGCAGCAGATATCATGCAAATAGAAGAAGAAGTCGAGAATACAGTGTACAATGCCCGGGTGATCAACAATTTTACGGCAACTAAAAAACTTACCCTCACCGCTTTTGCCATGTTCCGCGGTCCTCAGGACGGAATTCAGTTTTACAATAAATCCATGTTTATGACTAATGTGGGCGCACGTTATTCCATTTGGGACGGCAAGGGCACCATCAGTTTAAACTACAACGACATTTTTAATACGATGAAAGCCCGCTTTACCGGTACGAGTCCGTATCTCATTCAGGGGCAGTTCAATTGGGAAAGCAATACCGTTTATGCCGGGTTTAACTACCGGTTTGGCGATAGTAAATATCGTGCGAAGCGTCGTAAGCAACGGGATGATAATGAAGCATCTGGAGGCGGAATGTTTTAAATAAAAACCTAACTGTTTTTTAATGTAAATTTTACGTTTATTCTATAGGTTTTCTTAAATTTGTATTAACGAGCTGAATAATCGTTTTTAATGATTGTCTTTTATTCATTTTGTTTATTTGAATTAGCCTTTTTTTAAACATCTCTCAAAAAACAATCAACACAAAGGCCGAAGTTTTCACTTCGGCCTTTTTAATTTTAAAGAGGATGCTATCCTTAAATCTTTTCGCCCAAAATCCCGGCATCAATACCCGAATGGAAGTATGATAGGTCACGGTTCCGTTTTTGATGAGCAGCAATTGCGGACTCTCGTGCTGCACGTTAAAACGTTCGGCAATCGCATTGCTGATGTCGCGGTATTGTTTCAAATCCAGAAAATAAGGTTCCAGCTGTTTTTCATCGTAATCGTAATTCTTTTCAAAACCACGAAGTGCCATTCGGCTGATGCCGCAGGTCGTGCTGTGTTTAAAAATTACCACCGGCACCGCTTTTGAAATCTCGACGATCTCATCGAGCTGGCCCATACGCTCCAATTGAATCCACTTCATCTCTTTTATTTCTTCTTTGGCTACATCGCGTGCACTTTTAAACTTGTCAAAAAATCCCATTTCCGTTCTTTTAAAATTCATTTAACGCCTGCTGTGTTCAGGACAGCGTAAATTTAAGGAAAGATAATGGGCTATTCTATTAAGGGAATCCCAAGACCTAACCGACAAAAAGACAGTCCTTATACACTGTTTGACTGCCGAAACGTCGGTAATTCTTACTGGTATAGTAGTTGCCAAGGCATACTCAAACAACTGAAATCAATCCCGAACAGGGAAAAACAGAAATACGATGAACTTTAATAATTTCACCATAAAATCACAGGAAGCCATACAGCAGGCCCAGGCGCTTGCTCAGGGGTATGGCCATCAGCAAATAGAGAATGAGCATATTTTTAAAGCCATTCTTGAAGTTGATGAGAACGTTACGCCGTTTCTCTTACAGAAACTGGATGTTAATGTCAATCTGCTCAAGCAGATTTTAGAAAGCACGCTTGCCAGCTTTCCCAAGGTGAGCGGTGGCGATAGTATGCTGTCTCGCGAGGCCGGTAAAACGGTAACCGAAGCCGGCAACATCGCCAAAAGGATGAATGATGAGTATGTTTCACTAGAGCATCTCTTTTTAGCCATCTTTAAATCTAGCAGCAAGATCGCGCAGATTTTAAAAGATCAGGGCGTTACCGAAAAACACCTCAAAGCGGCTATTGAAGAATTACGTAAAGGCGACCGTGTGACTTCACAAAGCGCAGAAGAAACTTATAATTCGCTTAGCAAATACGCCAAAAACCTCAACCAGCTGGCCCGCGACGGCAAGCTCGATCCGGTGATTGGCCGCGATGAGGAGATTCGCCGCATTTTGCAGATCTTATCGCGCCGTACCAAAAACAACCCGATTCTTGTGGGTGAACCCGGTACCGGTAAAACCGCGATTGCCGAAGGTCTCGCACACCGTATCATAGACGGCGACGTGCCCGAAAACCTTCAGGAAAAGCAAATCTGGGCGCTTGATATGGGTGCGCTGATTGCAGGTGCCAAGTATAAAGGGGAGTTTGAAGAGCGACTTAAAGCGGTCATCAAAGAAGTAACCACAGCAGCCGGGGATATCGTTCTCTTTATAGACGAGATTCACACCCTTGTGGGTGCCGGTGGTGGTCAGGGCGCGATGGATGCCGCAAACATCCTCAAACCTGCACTGGCCCGCGGGGAGTTACGTGCCATTGGCGCCACCACGCTAGATGAGTATCAGAAGTACTTTGAGCAGGATAAAGCTTTGGAGCGACGCTTCCAGAAAGTAAGCGTTTTTGAGCCGGATACTGAATCTGCGATTTCTATTTTACGTGGAATCAAAGAGAAGTACGAGACGCATCACAAGGTGCGTATCAAAGACAATGCGATCATCGCGGCTGTAGAGCTTTCGCAACGCTACATCACCAACCGCTTTTTACCCGATAAAGCGATTGACCTGATGGACGAGGCGGCTTCTAAAATGCGTATGGAAATCAACTCCAAGCCCGAAGAACTCGATGTGTTGGATCGTAAGATTATGCAGCTCGAGATTGAGATTGAAGCCATTAAGCGCGAAAAAGACGAGACCAAACTCAAATCTTTACACGCTGATCTGGCTAACTTAAAAGAGGAACGCAACGAGATCAACGCCAAGTGGAAGAGCGAAAAAGAAGTGGTTGACAACATCCAGAATGCCAAGCAGGATATCGAAAACTTTAAGCTGGAAGCCGAGCGTGCCGAGCGCGAAGGTAATTACGGTCTGGTAGCCGAGTTGCGTTATGGCAAAATCAAACAGGCTCAGGAAGAGCTTGAAAAATTGCAGCAGCAACTGGCCAATCAGGGTGATAACAGCCTCATTAAAGAAGAAGTGACCAGCGAAGACATCGCCGAAGTGGTGGCCAAGTGGACGGGTATCCCCGTAACCAAAATGCTGCAAAGCGAGCGCGAGAAATTGCTGCACCTGGAGACCGATCTGCACAAACGCGTGGTAGGCCAGCAGGAAGCCATTATCGCGGTGAGTGATGCGGTACGCCGCAGCCGCGCCGGCTTGCAGGATCAGAAACGGCCCATTGGTTCGTTTCTGTTCTTAGGTACAACCGGGGTAGGTAAAACCGAACTCGCCAAAGCTCTGGCCGAATACCTGTTTGACGACGAAAACAACATCACTCGTATTGATATGAGCGAGTATCAGGAGCGTCACAGTGTGAGCCGTCTGGTAGGTGCTCCTCCGGGATATGTGGGTTATGACGAGGGCGGTCAGCTGACTGAAGCCGTACGCCGCAAGCCTTACAGCGTTATTTTGCTTGATGAGATTGAAAAAGCGCATCCCGATACTTTTAATATTTTGTTACAGGTGCTTGATGAAGGCAGGCTAACCGACAACAAAGGCCGCCTGGCAGACTTTAAGAATACCATCATCATTATGACCTCCAATATGGGCAGTCACATCATACAAGAGAAATTTGAAAGCATCAAAGATCCTGAAACTGCGATGGAAGGAGCAAAAGCTGAAGTGCTGGGTATGCTGAAACAAACCATACGGCCCGAATTCATCAACCGTATAGACGATATTGTGATGTTTACCCCGCTTACGCGAAAAGATATCGAGAAGGTCGTAAGCCTGCAGCTTAAAGGCGTGACCCGTATACTGGCCAAACAAGGCATTACGCTTGATGCCACGACCGAAGCCATCGCGTACCTGGCAGACCGTGGTTTTCAGCCTGAGTTTGGGGCACGACCGGTTAAACGTACCATTCAAAAAGAAGTGCTTAACCAGCTTTCTAAAGAAATTTTGAGCGGTAAAGTCACCACGGACAGCATCATCTTACTCGATGCCTTTGATGACGAACTCGTATTTCGCAATCAAAACGATCTGGTAAGTAACGACTGAAGCGTACTTAGTATTTAAATATTAAACCCCGATCACGTTGAAGTGGTCGGGGTTTTTTAATAACTAAATGCTACGTTGATAACTCGTTGATAAGACCCGTTGATTTTCTGTCGATTACAAATTTTAAAAGAATAATTTTAAAAATAAGATCGTTAGTTGTTACATTAAAATCAAGTCTTATGGAAAGACCGATTTTTGCCTTATTAGTCAAAATCAGCAGAACTGATTTTTTTGACAACGAGGATAAATCAAGAATTACGAACAGAGATAAGGAAATATCTAAAGCCGAAATACGAAGACGATTAGAATATTTAGTTCAACAAGGCCTTATTTCTCAAACTAATGAGAAGTACGTAATTACTGAATATGGCTATCATGTCGCTCAGTTTGAGAGCTGGAATGAATATCTTCTACATCAGAAATTGCTATTTTATAGAAAATTACAAAAAGAAAAATATGATTTAAGCATTTCTTGGTTTCAATCCAAAACTGGATGGCTACCTTATCTACTTTCTGCAATTGGAATAGTAATTTCTATTTACGCCTTATTAAAAACTGACGAAAACATAATTCCTAAAAAAAATGAAACCTCTTTTAATGAAAACGTAAATAATTTATCAAAAGATAAAGATATATCCTCAAAAAGAACTTTTTATAACAAGTTTGAAAGTAAGGATACTTTAATCTCAAAATAAAAACTATCAATAACTGAGGTAAAAAGTTGCACTTTAAACTTTAAAAGCATTCATTATATTAG
>CAYNMH010000150.1:0-6098 GCA_964398145.1 uncultured Flavimarina sp.
CCAGCGTCAAACCCTTGCCGGAAACCTCGAGACCATGGCCACGCTGTTCCCCGACGTGGTATTTGTATCGGCCAGTGACCGCAACCTGCAGTATGTGGAAAATGATGGCATTCCGCAAATCATTAGCGGCTCAGCTTCTCCCAAACTCGATAATGTAAAAAACGCTAAAGACGGACAGTTTGCCTCAAAGACTCACGGCTTTGCCCGACTCACTGTTTACAATGACCGCAGCTCAACCATCGAATTTTATTCCACCGAAACCGGAACTCCTGAAAAGCTCTTTGAAAAGGACATCAGCCGCCAGCAAACCAAACTGAATGAAGTAAGTTACCCCGATATTTCTAGCTTTGGGGACACCTACAAGTCCTCCATCTACACTCCCGATGAAACGAAAAAGACCGGGTTCTACCGCTTTTTCTGGGGAAAGCACTACCGTCCCGTTTACAGCAGGGAAATTGAAGCACCCGTACTCGATCTTTCGGCTCTGCCGGGCAACGTACGCGCCATTTCAGAAGGGGGTGGGAATCAATCCCGTTCCATTCGGCTTATTGATGATGAGGAGCATGAGTACACCGCACGCGAATTGCGTAAGAGCGCGGTACGGTTTATTCAGTCTAAAATTACCGATCATTACGTAGAAGACATCATGCGCAATTCTATCGCAGAAGATGTGGTGCAGGATTTTTACACCACCGCTCATCCCTACGCGCCTTTCGCCCTAAATCCCATTTTTGACAGCCTGGATATTTACAACGCCCAACCTAAAATCTACTACCTGCCCAAACAAAAACAGCTGGGAATTTACAATGAAGATTATGGGGATAAACTGTATATGCTCGAAGCCCATGCCGGGGATGAGAACAAGTCCTTTGAGCGTTTTGGTGATGCCGATGATATTATTAGTACCAAAGATTTACTGGCAAACATCCGCAAGTCTAAAAAACATCAGGTTGATGAATCCAACTTTCTGAAAGTTCGCCTGATGGACTTTGTGGTTGGCGATTACGACCGCCATTACGATCAATGGCGCTGGTCTGAATTTGAACAGGAAGACGGTAATAAATTATACAAAACCATACGCCGCGACCGCGATCAGGCATTTCCTAAATATGACGGGCTTATCCTGAGTATTCTTAAAATGGGAATGATTGATTTCCGCTCGATGGAAAAATACGATGAAGACGTAAACAGCGTCAAATGGATGAGCCGCTACGCCTATCCTCTGGACCAGGCCTTTTTGAAGGAAATCACCTGGGAAGACTGGCAGGAACAGGTAAAGTTTATTCAGCAGAATTTAACTGATGAAACTATAGAAAAAGCCTTCGCGACCCTACCCGAAGCTACTCAGAATGAGACGATGGAAAACATCAAAAAGAACCTGAAGATACGCCGCGATAATCTGGAATCCATTGCCCGGCGTTACTATGAGTATTTGATGAGCCATCAAATCATTCTGGGTACCGAAGACAAAGACGCATTCCGCATCACCCGTAAACCGGATGGAGAGACCACCATTAGCCTGAAGACTGAAAACGGCCGTGATTTTGAACGCACCTATTCGAAAGAGCTTACCAAGGAAATCTGGATTTACGGGCTCGATGATGAAGATACCTTTACCGTGGAAGGCCAGGGAGACCGCTTTATTCCTTTAAAAATTTTGGGAGGTGAAAACAACGACGTATATGATTTTCAGAATGCACGCCGGGTTAAAGCTTACGATTATAAGAGTAAAAACAACACCTTTAAAAATCCCAATTCCAGCAAATGGCTGGTAGACAGTTACGACATCAATACTTATAATGACGAAAATCGAAAATTGCAGGCCAATACGCTTTTTCCCAGTGTAGGCTTTGATCCCGACGCCGGGTTTAAAGTAGGCTTACGCGACACCTATACCACGTATGGTTTGGCAAACAATCCCTTTAAAACGCAGCAAAGCTTTACCGCGGCCTTCTATTCGGCTACCAGTGGCTTATCGCTCGATTATGCCGGGGAGTTTGCCCATGTGTTTTACAACTGGAATTTTAAACTTGATGCCCGCATTACAAGCCCTAATTATGCCATCAACTATTTTGGTACGGGTAACGATACTTCGTATGATGAAGATCGCGTGGATCGCGATTTTAACCGGGTACGTATTTCCCAGTGGAATGTAAGACCTGCCTTAAAATACTTGCAGGAACGTGTCTTTTTTAGCATTGGGCCCCTGCTCGAAAACTTTGATGTCGAAAATCGCTCTAACAGCGTAACCGCAGATGAGTTTGCCTCAGATAGCAATGTATTTCGAAATCAGCTTTATGCCGGTGCTGAAGCTCGTTTTCAGTATAAAAATAAGTCGGGCGAAATCGCATTCATCCGTCGCGGCTTCCAGTTTGATCTGGCAGCAGGTTACAAAACGGCGATTAAAGATGAGTTTGATAACGAATTTACTTACATTAAACCCACTTTATCCATAGACTTCCCATTACACTCCAGCGGCTTTGCAGTGCTAGCAACTAAACTCGGTGCACAGATGAACTTTGGCGATTACGAGTTTTATCACGGGGCTACTCTAGGCGGAAACAACAGCCTCAGGGGGTATCGTAACGAGCGCTTTAACGGGAAAACCATGTTTTATCAAAGTACCGACCTGCGTACCGGGATTCTGGATTTAAAGACCAGTTATGTTCCCCTTCGATTGGGTGCGACCCTGGGCTTTGATTACGGCCGAGTATGGTTAGAAAATGACAATTCAGATCAATGGCATACCAGTTATGGAGGTTCCATCTTTTTAAACGGGTTTAAAGCGGTTACCGCAAACATAGGGTATTACCTGAGTGATGAGAGCGACCGACTCATTGTCACTTTAGGCTTCCGCTTCTAAATAATCTCATTTTCAGTTTTAAAAAATCCCGTCAATACTGGCGGGATTTTTTGGTTTATAAGAGCACTTAATCGGCTTTGTTTCCACCTGCAAAAAGAAGTTTAGCTGAAATTAGATAAAACGAAAGCCTTATCTAAACAGGTTTGAATATCTTTAAATACTAAAAATAGGCAGGGAATTTTACCAAAACCTTAAAATTAGAGAGCTAATTTTAAGGATAACACCCGTACGATGGGGTATTTCCAGTAATAAACAATTAAATTATTCAGACTTATGAAATCAAAGACACCTAAACACCTGGCACCACGCCGCGATTTTATTAAAAAAGCTTCTATCGCTTCCCTGGGGATCTCTATAATTCCCAGACATGTTTTAGGAGGCGTTGGCTTCACAGCTCCCAGCGATAAACTCATGGTGGCCGGTATAGGTGTGGGCGGTAAAGGCGAGAGCGACATAAAAAGTTTTGCCGATTCCGGGATGGCTGAAATCGCTTTCCTCTGTGATGTGGACGACCGCAGAGCAGCAAATTCCCGGGCGCGCTTTCCCAAAGCGAAATATTATAAAGATTACCGCGAGATGCTCGAAAAAGAAGGCGATAACATAGACGCCGTTTCGGTATCTACTCCAGATCACGGGCATGCCATACAGGCAATGGCCGCAATGGAAATGGGCAAACATGTGTATGTGCAAAAACCACTTACCCACGATATTTATGAAGCTCGTGCCCTCACCGAAGCGGCAGATAAATACAAGGTGGTAACACAGATGGGAAATCAGGGAGCGTCTAATGACGGCACCCGCCTGATGAGCGAATGGTATGACGCCGGCTTAATAGGTGAAGTTACTGAAGTCTATTGCTGGACAGACCGTCCTGTATGGCCACAGGGAATTCCCTGGCCGCAAACTTCAGGCTCAATCCCTGCCGAACTGGACTGGGATCTCTGGCTCAATACCGCACCTTATAAAGAATATGTTGATGGCTTGGTGCCCTTTAACTGGCGGGGCTGGTGGGATTACGGCACCGGAGCTTTAGGCGATATGGGATGCCATCTGGTGGAAGTACCTGTACGCGTGCTGAATCTTAAATATCCTAAAAACGTACAGTGTAGCGTGGGTAGTGTCTATGTTGACGAGTTTAAACGCGGATATTTCCCCGACAGTTGTCCGCCTTCAAGTCACGTGACCATGACCTTCCCCAAAACCGATAAAACCAGCGGCGATATTAAATTGCACTGGATGGACGGTGGCATTCAGCCTACACGTCCTGAGGAATTAGGCCCTAACGAAGTCTTCGGCGATGGTGGAAACGGGGTGTTGATCGTAGGCACCAAGGGAAAAATGATGTGCGGTACTTACAGTAGAAATCCACAGTTGCTACCTACTGAAAAAACCGAAGAGACCCAGGTTGCCCAAAAATACGATCGCGTTCCCGGAGAAGCCAATGGGCATTATAAACAATGGGTAGAAGCCGCACTGGCCGGCTATGGTAAAAAAGAAGTGAGTTCGCCGTTTAGCGTGGCGGGCCCGCTTACGGAAACTTTGCTCATCGCAAATTTAGCTATTCGCGGGTTTGACATACGTAAAGAGCGGACCGATGGTAGTTATGAGTATCCCGGTCGTTATATCGAAATGCTTTGGGACGCCGAGAATATGCGGGTCACCAACTTTGAAGAAGCCAATCAATTTGTAAAACGCAACTACCGCGAAGGCTGGAAGCTTTCTTAAACCAGGGTATCAAAATACGTAAATTGGAAAAAATCCGTTAATGCGGATTTTTTCCTTTTAAAACAATTGCAAAATTCGGTACTTTGCAGAGATGAAAGAGGCTAAGTTTGCGATCATAGACATTGAGACCACCGGTGGCGGGATCAGAGACAATAAGATTACCGAGATCTGTGTGATCGTTCTGCAGGACGGCAAAGAAGTAAACCGCTTTGTTTCTTTAGTAAACCCGGGTCGTGAAATCCCGCTATATATCGAAAAACTTACCGGCATCAGCGATGCGATGGTAGCCGATGCTCCCTATTTCGATGAAATCGCAGATACCCTGAACGAAATCACAACAGATTGTATTTTTGTGGCCCACAACGTAGGTTTTGACTACAACGTGGTACGTGCCGAATTTGCCGCGCTGCATATCGATTTCAACCGAAAGCGGCTTTGCACCGTACGCCTGGCCAAAAAGCTTATTCCGGGGCTGTTCTCCTACAGTTTGGGGAATTTATGTACCTCCATCAACATCCCGCACCGGGACCGCCACCGCGCTCAGGGCGATACCGAAGCCACGGTAATACTCTTTCAACGCTGCCTGGCACTGGATGAAGACTATGCAGTCATCAGCAGTTTTTTAAACCGAAAATCCAAAGAATCCTATGTGCCGCCCAACTGTAAAGCTTCCGATTTTGAAGATTTACCTCAAAAAGCCGGCGTCTATTTTTTTAGGGATAAAAAAGGAAAGCCGCTATACATTGGCAAGGCCATCAACATTCAGAAACGGGTGCTATCGCACTTTCGGGAAAAAAGCAACCGCAAATATGCTTTATTGCAGGACACCTTTAGTATTGATTATGAACTTACCGGTAGCGAGGTTCTGGCTTTATTACGCGAAGCGGAATTAATACTGAAATATTATCCCAAATACAACAAGGCTCAGAAGAACCCCACAAAACCCTATAAACTTACCTCCTATCACAACAAGAAAGGTATTGAACAGTTTGCACTGCATAAAAATAAAATTGCGCCCGTAAGCTGGATGCAGTTTTATACCCGTGAAGAAGCGATACAGTTTCTGGAAGTACTCTGCGAAAAGTTTGAATTGTGTCCTAAATTCTGTGCGCTGCAAACCGGGGTTGAAGTCTGCTCCCATTATAAAATACATGAGTGTAGCGGGGCTTGCAACGGAAGCCTTTCGCCTAAGAAATACAACGCCCGTGTTAGTAAAGCCCTTGATTTTATAGCGCAGTACGAAGATTCCTGTCTCCTGGTCGAAAAAGGCCGGGAAGCAGGTGAAAAATCCTTTATCTATCTAGAGCAGGGCCGTTTTGCCGGTTATGGTTTCATCAGCGGGCAGGAGGAAGTTAATGCCGTTGATGATTTTCAGCATTTTATGATTCGGCAGAAAAGTTCGGCCTATGCAGATCGCATCATTCAGCGTTACCTCACGACCTCCAAAAATCTGGAACGCATTGCTTTAAGCGACATTCAGGATCAGGAAGCTTCCATTTTTGAACATTGG
>CAYNMH010000151.1:0-5972 GCA_964398145.1 uncultured Flavimarina sp.
AATTTTGAAAATCTGGGATATTGGGATGAGCGCATCAGGCAATTTGAAACAGCTGCGGCCAATAGCACTAAACCGAAAGAGCAACTGGTGGCTAAACGTATTCTGGGTTATATAGACTATAAAATCGAAGATTTTTTAGTGCTGAATAAGGAAGGTCTAATCCCCCAGCGCATCTTTGCCAACGTGCTGAATACCTTGCTTCACCCGCGCGAAGAGCAGGCGTATTTTAATATCATCAGCCTTTCTGCACAGGATAAGGATTACAATACCGCCTATTTTTATCTGGAAGAATTAATGAAACAAGGCTATGCCGACTATGAAAATCTATATACTATACCTAACACCGAACTGCTTAAAATAAAACCAACTTTTAACCAATTAATCGAAGATTATTTGGGCCGGTCTAAATTTTAAGCAGCGAGAGGCGTAGATTCTGTTTTTAATTCTTTCTGAATATAGAAAAGCAGCAGCAGGGCAACACCTGTTATGAATCCCATAACCATCCAGGTAAATTCATATCCAAATTGGTCTACCAATTGCATTCCGGTATTGTGGCCGAAAATATGGGACAGCGAGAAAGACATGCTGTACAATCCCATATACGCGCCCTGCCGACCCAGTTTTGCGCGTCGCAGGGCAAACGCATTGCCAAAAGGAAAAGCGATCATTTCACCCAATGTGGCAACAGCCATACCTATAACTAAAACTCCTGCCCAGTTGTTGATGAAAAAGAATGCAAAACTCAATCCGGTAAGCAGCAATCCCAGTATCACATTAGAAACCTGAGATTTTATCCGGTGTTCCATAAATGCAATCAAAGGCATTTCAAATACAAAAATCAAAAAGCCGTTTAGCCCTAAAAGGAGCCCTATTTCAGATTCGGTCAACTCCCGAATTTCTTTGTAATAAATAGGAATCGTCGAAAAGTACTGAACAAATACCACCCCAAACAACGCCAATGCGATTAAAAAAAGCACATATAATCCGTCTTTGTAAGGCGAACGCGGCGAATTTAAGAGGACCTGCTGATCGGTTTCTCTTGCTTTTTTGGGATTTAAAGTTTGAAAAAGAAGCAGGCCTGCCAGTAAGCAGGTAATACCATCCACCCAAAAGAGGCCAAAATAGCCTATTCCGGCAATAATGAGTCCCCCAAGTGCCGGGCCCGCAGAAAATCCCAGATTTATCGCCAGCCTGATCAGGGTTAGGGAACGGGTTTTATTTTCAGGTTTACTATATGCACTTAATGCTACAAAAAAGGCAGGCCGGGAAACATCGGCAACCGCAATCAATGCAAAAAATCCCAGGCAGACGGTCCAGAATTCTGTTAAATATTGAAGTCCCAGAAAGCCTATTCCTGTAGCTATCAAACTGTAGAGAATCGTTTTGTAATATCCCAGTTTATCCGAAAGAATACCTCCCAGCCAGGAACCAAACAGGGAGCCAAAACCAAAACAGGTCATTACCCAGCCTACATCGCTCAGGGTAAACTGAAGGTCATCTCTCAGGTAGAGCGATAAAAACGGAATGACCATCGCGCCGGCCCGGTTTACAAAAGTGATAAAAGCAAGCCACCAGACTTCTTTAGAAAGTCCTCTGAATGAATTGAGGTAAGCAGAAATAATGGTTTTCATCAGTTTGTGGGATTAAGGCATAAAAAAAGTCTGACGATGAAGTCAGACTTTTTAAGGAGTTTATAGGTACTATCCATAAATCAACACCACAAGCCTGACCCGGTCCTGAAGACCTTAAGTTGACGGGAATAGGTGTGAGATAAATTCATAGTTATGAGTTTAGGATAAGTTGTAATAAGATATCTCAAAGCTAATTAAAAGATTGAGTTTTTACTCAATTAAGTTGACAATTTTTAGGTTTAAATAAATTTGGTTAACCACATTCCTAAAAAAACCGCGCTAAAACCCAAAACCAAACTGGCCAGGGTGTAGAGTGCAAAAGTTGAAAAATCTCCGCTCTTAAGCATAAGATGATTTTCGTAGGCGAAAGTTGAAAAAGTAGTGAATCCTCCGCAAAAACCGGTTGCCAGAAGCAGGGTGGTGCTTTGAGAAAGGCTATTGTTTTTTAAAGCCCAGCCCAAAATAATCCCAATTATTAAACTGCCCAGAATGTTTGCAGCAAACGTGCCGTAGGGAATCCCGTTTTGTGCCGTATTGAGCCAGCGCCCCAGCATATAACGCAGGACGCTCCCTGCTCCTCCTCCCAGAAAAACAAAAATGAGCTGCTTCACAACTCCTGGGTTTCGGGTTCTTCAAGTGCTACAGGAATGTACAATTCGGTAATCCAGGTAGCGGGATTCGCGTCGTCTTCAGCTCCTTTCACATACACCTCAAAAATAGATGCGTCTGCGGCTTTGGAGTATTGATTTTGTTGCAGGTAATTTTCCGTTTTTGCCCAGGCTTCTTTCAGGTTGCTCAGATCTCCGGTGAGTGTGGTTTTGACAACTGTATAAGAAGGCATAAAACCGCAGAGTACGGCACTATCCTCCGGTACAATTATGCGCGATGTTGTCGGGAATCCGCTGGATATTATGGCGCTATTCGTTGCAGCATCCTTCGTATTGTAAAGCGTAAGTGGTTTTCCTGAAATGGTAATCGTATTTCCTTCCATAAATCGCTTTACCTGTGGCAGTAATTCGTTTACTTTGGACTGAACCGCTTCGAGCGTGGCAGATGTTGTGGTGTACATATAAAAGCCACCGCTGTATTGGGTGATACCATCCACCTTAATGGAATATACTTTCATATCGGCCAGGATCGCTTCTTTTAGATTTTCGAGTCCCTGATTATACATGTTTCGCATATCTGCATCGAAGTCATAACCAAAGACCGTGAAGTATGCCTTATCGGTAAGGGTATGTTCCCCGCGCATTCCCCAGGTGACCTGCGTTTCGCCGTCTTTCTCTTCAAACTGCCAGTAAACTTGAGCTTCCCGTTCACCGGCGGGTGTTTTGAAAGTAATATCCTGTTCAATACGCTGATTGGGAATCACCTGTGTGGTGCGCATAGAGCCGTCAACGTCTTTGCCATTCCAGGAGTAGCTTGCGCCTTCACCAGTGGTTTTTTCAGGATAATTAAAAACCATTGTGGGGTCTTCCTGTTTCCAGGGCCCCCATTTTTCCCAGGTTTTATATTCATTTACCTTATCAAATACCAGGCTTACCGGGGCATCTACAGCCACAGTTTCTTCAATCTCATAATTTCCGTCTTTCGTTGCAAAGTAAATGGCTCCGGCAATAAAAAGAATAAGCAGGAGAAAGAAGAGGTATTTTAGAATTTTCATAATAAGGGAAACAACTTGTTCTGCTAATTTAGCATTTTGGTCTTTAAAACCCACAAGTTACGGGTCAAAGTGTAGGTTATTCTTTCAAATAAAATTTTATTGCAAATAAAATAACCACAAAAGCGATAAAACCTACCAATATCCAAAAGCTGCCTTTGTATTCTTTGCGGTGTAGTTTTCGGTCTTTCCTATAGCTGAACGTCACAAAAATTACAAAACCTATAAAAAAGAGAAGCGCAAAGATGAGCTGACCGGTACTAAACATTATGAGTATTTTTGGCAAAATTACGTTAATAAAACCTATTTAAGATGAAAACTAAACTGGCAGCCGTACACGAATTTCACTCCGCCTTTGGCCTGGGCATACACCACACCCCTACCGCAGATCTGGGAATGGCAAAGAACCGGCTTCGCTTTGAGTTGATGAAGGAAGAGAACGAAGAATATCTGGAAGCTGCAAATAACAACGACCTGACCGAGGTTGCCGATGCGCTGGGTGATATGCTCTATATCCTGTGCGGAACCATTCTGGAACACGGGCTACAGCATAAAATTGAGGAAGTGTTTAATGAAATTCAGCGCAGCAATATGAGCAAGCTGGGTGCCGATGGGAAACCCATTTACCGCGAGGACGGGAAAGTACTCAAAGGGCCTTCTTATTTTAAACCGAATATCGCCGAAATTTTAGCCAAATAGATGGGTTTTATTCCCCGTTTTTAAAAGCTAAATTCGCAGCCTATGAGCGCAATCAATTATGTTTCGGTAGAATCTATTTCTAAAGCCTTCGGCGAAAGGGTTCTCTTCAAAGATTTATCTTTTGGTATTAATGAAGGTCAAAAAATAGGCCTGGTCGCCAAAAACGGAACCGGTAAGACGTCTATGCTTGATATTCTGGCAGGTGCCGAAAATCCGGATACCGGTCAGGTGGTGTACCGCAAGGGAATCAAGGTCGCCTTTTTACCTCAGGAACCCGATCTGGATCCTAATCTTACGGTGGAAGAAACCATTTTGGATAGTGATAATGAAACCCTGAAAGTCATTGCAGCCTACGAGCACGCCCTTCAAAATATGGAAGATACGGAAGCCTATCAAAAGGCTTTTGATCAGATGGAAGCGCATCAGGCCTGGGACTTTGAGACGCAATACACACAGATTCTGTTTCAGCTGAAGCTGGATGATCTAAGCCGGAAAGTTGAAAAATTGAGCGGCGGACAAAAAAAACGTCTGGCTCTGGCCAATATGCTGCTCAGCAAACCCGATTTGCTGATTCTTGATGAGCCAACCAACCACCTCGATCTCGAGATGATCGAGTGGCTCGAAGCGTTTTTCGCCAAAGAAAATTTTACCCTGTTTATGGTAACCCACGACCGCTATTTTCTGGAGCGGGTGTGTAATGAAATCATCGAGCTTGATGAAGGTCAGCTGTACAACTATAAAGGGAACTACGCCTATTATCTGGAGAAGCGGGATGCGCGTATTGCCAATGAAGAGTCTGAAACCGGCAAGGCCAAACAGCTGTTTAAAAAGGAACTGGAGTGGATGCGCCGCCAGCCTAAGGCCCGCACAACCAAATCCAAATCGCGAATAGACGATTTTGCCGAAATCAAGGCCCGCGCTTCCAAACGCCGCCAGGATCACGAGGTGCAACTGGAGCTTAATATGGAGCGCTTGGGAACCAAAATTGTTGAGCTTCATAAGATTTCAAAATCTTTTAAAGATCGCGTCATTCTCGATAAGTTTGAATATAACTTTCAGCGTGGCGAACGCATCGGCATTATCGGTAAAAACGGAACCGGAAAATCTACTTTTCTCAATATTCTCACCGGTCAAATGCCGCCAGACTCGGGGAAAATAGTTATCGGGGAAACGATTCAGTTTGGCTATTACACCCAGAAGGGGATCGAGATCAAACCGGGGCAAAAGGTGATTGAAGTCATCAAAGAATACGGAGAATACATTCCGCTTAAAAAAGGCAGACAAATTTCTGCCGGGCAGCTGCTGGAGCGCTTTTTATTCGACCGTAAAAAGCAATACGATTTTGTTGAAAAACTGAGCGGGGGAGAGCGCAAGCGGTTGTATCTGTGTACGGTTTTGATTCAGAACCCTAACTTTTTAATTCTCGATGAGCCTACCAACGATTTGGATATCGTGACCCTGAATGTGCTTGAAAGTTTTCTGCTGGACTTTCCGGGTTGTCTTTTGGTTGTGTCTCACGATCGCTACTTTATGGACAAGATTGTAGATCACCTGTTTGTTTTTAGAGGGCAGGGGGAAGTAGAAGATTTTCCGGGGAACTATTCTGATTTCAGGGCTTATGATGCGGGCCCCTCACCGGAAAAGGAAGTAGAGGTCAAGCCCGATACCGAAAAGGAAACCAACAAGGATAACTGGAAAACACAGGGTTCAGCGCTTTCGTACAACGAGCAAAAGGAGTACAACCGTCTGGAGCGCGACATCGCCAAACTGGAAAAGGAAAAAGTGTCCAAAGAAGCCGAGTTTTTAAATCCCGATTTGTCTGGCGACGAAATCAACAAGCGATCAATCGAGTTGCAGGGAATTCAGGATAAAATTGATGAGTTTACCGAGCGCTGGTTTGAGCTGGGCGCGAAGATGGAAGGCTAGGTGTGTAGAAAGTAAGAAATACGAAATACGAAATACGAAATACGAAATACGAAATA
>CAYNMH010000152.1:0-5904 GCA_964398145.1 uncultured Flavimarina sp.
AGATATGGAACGTGATATTTAAGTGAAAAACAGACGTGGAAATTTAAGATTAAATATTAAACGTTTTTAATACATTTATAACCTGAAAAAATAAATAGATTTACCTTAATTACAGATTTAAGTCTGCTTCTCCTTACCTAAATCTAAATCAATACACATCATAATCCTTATTGAATACTTATGAATACCAGAATTGATACCCGTTTTCTTATTATTACTTTTATATGTTTTTTACATTTTTATGCCTTCTCACAGGAAAATAATGAATGGGAAAATCCAAAAATTGTTGATCGCAATAAAGAGACCGGTCGTAGTGCATTTATACTTTACCAGGATTTGATAGCGGCTCAGACTTTAAATGCCGAAAATTCTGAATTGTATAAAAACTTAAATGGTAAGTGGAAATTTAATATTGTAAAGAATCCAGAGCAACGTCCTCAGGATTTTTATAAAACAGATTTCAACGATAATGACTGGAAAGAGATAAGCGTGCCTTCAAATTGGGAAACAGAAGGTTTTGATATACCTATTTATACAAATGTCAAATATCCATTTGAAAAAAATCCACCCTTCATTGATGGAGATTATAACCCTGTAGGAAGTTACAGAACAACATTTAGCATTCCCAAAGATTGGGAGGATAAAGAAATCATATTAAGTTTTGGTTCTATATCTGGCTATGCACGCATTTACGTTAACGGGGAAGAAGTTGGGATGACTAAAGCGGCTAAAACTCCAGCAGAGTTTGATATTACTCCATTTTTAAATAAAGAAAAGAACCTCCTTGCGGTACAGGTTACGCGTTGGCATGATGGTAGCTATCTTGAAGATCAGGACTTCTGGCGTTTAAGTGGTATTGAGCGAACGGTTGTCCTACAGGCCATGCCTAAAACAACCATTTGGGATTTTAAAATTACAGGAGATTTAGACTCTTCCTACCAAAATGGTCAACTTCAGGCGGCGGTAGATATTCGCAATTTTGGAAAGTCAAAGCTTACAAAGTCCCGTTTGGGAATTTCGCTTTACGATAGTGCAGGTAACTTGGTCTTTGCCGAAAAAAAACCAATCTCTCCCGAAGGAGGAAGAATTGAGTTTAACCGAAATATTCCAAACGTAAAACGATGGAGTGCTGAAACACCGAATCTCTATACGTATGCGTTTAAATTAGAAGATCAAAATGGAAATCCTGTTGCAGCAACAGCAGGTAGAATTGGTTTTAGAAAGGTGGAAATTAAAGATGCACAGTTGATGGTAAATGGAAAACCAGTTACAGTTCACGGAGTTAATCTTCACGAGCATCATCCTGATAATGGTCATGTCCCTGACCTTGAAATGACGCGAAAGGACTTTGAACTCATGGCAAGGAATAATATCAATGCTGTACGTATGAGTCACTACCCTCACGGCCAGCAGGTTTACGATTTGGCTGATGAATATGGTTTTTATATTGTAGATGAGGCAAATATTGAAACACATGGAATGGGAGCAGAATTGCAAGGCAAATTTGATAAAAGCGTACATCCCGCCTATCTCGACGCCTGGGCACCTGCACATCTAGACCGTATTAAGCGTATGTATGAGCTGGATAAAAATCATACCTCAGTAATTATATGGTCTATGGGTAATGAGAGCGGTAATGGCCCGGTATTTTATGAGGCATACGACTGGTTAAAGGAGGTCGATTCCACGCGTGTAGTATCATTTGAGCAGGCGGGGCAAAATCGCAATACAGATATTATAGCACCAATGTACCCAAGGTTAAATTATATGAAGGAATATGCTGCTGATAATACTGTTACGCGGCCTTTTATAATGTGTGAATATTCACATGCAATGGGTAACAGCAGTGGTAACTTCAGAGAATACTGGGATATTATAGATAGCAGCCCGCATATGCAAGGTGGTTTTATTTGGGATTGGGTAGATCAGGGTCTACGCGCAGAAACTGAAGATGGCCGGGAATTTTGGGCCTACGGTGGTGATTTAGGCGGAAAGAATCTACAAAATGATGAAAACTTCAACGCAAACGGATTAGTTACCGCAGACCGCGTGCCACATCCTTCACTCGCGGAAGTAAAAAAAGTGTATCAAAACATAACCTTTGATATAGACGGAAATACTGTGACTGTTCACAATCGATACAACTATACCCGTCTTGACGCTTTTAATTTTAAATGGATATTATTGAAAGATGGGGTGCAAGTTAATTCTGGTGATTTTGATGTAGTAGCTAAAGCAGGAACTTCAGAAACTGTATCTTTTAATCTTCCTGAAATTCAGGATGGTGAGTATTTCTTAAATGTATATGCATTGACAAAAGAAGCTTCGGCTCTGATTCCCGCTAATTATGAATTGGCCCGCGCGCAATTTCAGCTGGGCGAAAAAGATTTCTTTGCTCAGAATGCAGATTCATTGACTAAAGAGAAACTGGTTTATGAGGTTCAGGGAGATTCGCTGCTTGTTTTCGGCTCTGCTAAAGCAACAGGCGTATTTAATCTTAAAGCCGGAAAACTGCAGCAATATCAGCTCAAAGAGGGTAGCAGCGTACTTACTACCTTCCCTGAACCTTATTTTTGGAGAGCTCCTACCGATAATGACTTTGGTAACGGAATGCCCAAGAAATTACAAAATTGGAAAACCGCTACTGGGCAACCCGTAGTCACAGAAGCAGAAGTTGGTAAGCTAAAGGACGGAAGTCTGCCGGTCACCATCAGATATCAGTTGGCCGGTGTTGATTTGCCATACACCGTCACTTACCTTATAAATCGCAATGCAGAGATTAACGTAACGGCAAATCTTGATATGCAAAAGGAAACACCCGAAATGCCCCGTTTTGGGATGCGAATGGTTCTGGATGGGCAGTATGAAAATTTGGAATACTATGGCCGTGGTCCCTGGGAAAATTATTCAGACCGAAAAGAATCTGCGTTTATGGGGACTTACAAAGATAAAGTAGAAAATCAGTTTACGTGGACCTACATCCGTCCGCAGGAGTCCGGATATCATACCGATACGCGTTGGCTTACATTAACCAACGATGCCGGACACGGACTTAAAGTCGTTGGGAAGCAGCCACTTGGCTTCAGTGCTTTAAATATTTCAACCGAAGATTTAGACCCAGGCATGACCAAAAATCAGAGGCATCCCACAGACCTTACGGTTCAGGACAAGGTTTTTTTACATGTTGATTTAAAACAGCGTGGTGTGGGAGGTCTTAACAGTTGGGGACAATATCCATTGGAACAATATAGATTAGAAGATGGAAATTATACTTACAGCTACACTATGAGTTTATTTTAATGATTAGTATTAGGGTTGCTTATTAGTTCGACGTACTTAATTACCAAAACTGCATACTCCCGGGATGGTGAAATAGGCTATAAGACTGTTGATTATGAGGTAGAAGAATAGTATTTAAGGCAAATCTTCTCCCTTAGAAGCAATCCAGATTTTATACCACTGCTGTAGGCTTAAATCAATTTCAAGTGCGTCTACGGCACTTTTAATGCGATCGATGTGCTGGGAGCCTACAATGGGGAGTGCACCCACAGGATGTTTTAATAACCACGCATACATCACCTTATCAATAGCTTCAATACCCAATTCGGTAGCTACTTCTTTCAATACCGAATGCAGGCGGTGCTCGCGCTGGGTTTCGGGTTTAAATAGTTTACCGCCGGCAAGGGGAGACCAGGCCATGGGTTTGATTTTATGCTTTTTAAAGAATTCAATATTTTCATTATCCCAATGCTCCAGGCAGGCAACCGAAAGTTCAACCTGATTGGTCGCCAGCGGCATATCGAGATACGCCTGAAGGCTGTCAAATTGCATCGGGCTAAAGTTTGAAACCCCAAAGTTCAGCACTTTTCCGCTTTGCTTTAAATGGTCAAAAGCTTTTGCGACTTCTTCAGGCTCAAAAAACGGAGCCGGGCGGTGCAGGAGCAACAAATCCAGACGGTCTGTTCCCAGGTTTTTAAGCGAAGCTTCAGCCTGCTTGATGATATACGCGGTGCTGTATTCGTAAATTTTCACATCCAGTTCCGGATTGAAATCTGTAGCCAGCCTGATGCCGCATTTGCTAATCAGCTGCATCTGCTCACGCAATTCCGGTTTTAACGCCAGCGCACGGCCAAATAATTCTTCACAGGTATAATTGCCGTAAATGTCGGCATGGTCAAACGAGGTGATCCCCAGTTCCAGCACCTGCTCGATGAGTTTTAAAAGTTCAGTATCGCTAAGGTTCCAGTCGCGTAGGCGCCAGTATCCGTGAATGATGCGTGAGAGGCTCAGGTTTTCGTTTAAGGCTAATGTATTTTTCATAACAGGTTTTATTCAACAAGTTGTAATGTAGCAAAAAGTCCCGAATCCAGATTGATGCGGTTTTTATAATCTTCGGGAATCACTACAGATCCCATAATGGTATTCGAATCTTTTTCTTCGGAAGTCCTACGAATGTAAGCCATCGCAAAACCCAGTTCCTTGTTGGGCGAAAGCGACACCGCCAAGTTGGGTGATCCCGGCTTAAAATTAAGGTCAAAAATAGCAATGCGTAATTCGTGATAGGCTTCCTGCTTAACTCTGAAAATTTTATGGTTAATGTGATTGTTATAGGTTTTCGGAATTTTTTTGGCATCATAACCCACTACAAACCCATTGGCCAGCACATTATAGGTAAAAACCTCGAAGCCGGAATCATAAAGTCCGCCGCTGTTGTTTTCGTCGAGATAAATCACAAGCCGATCTTGCTGCTCATAATCTTCAAGAGGATTCTTGATATTAAGTTGCGGATTGAAATTTTTAAAATGCACCAAAACATAAAGCGCATCGGGCGTCCAGGTGAGTTTGTATTGGATGTTTTGATCGGATTTTTTGCCCTGCCAGAGTTGGTCGAGCTTAAACCAATCGGTTTTTTGCCAGGCCGGGTCATCGGGCTTACCGTCAATGCGGGGCGCTATTGTGGCTTTAGGAATCTCAAGTTGTGGAGCTTCGACTTTGGGAAAGGGTGGTGGGTCTTCTTTTTTTCCGCAGGAAAAAGCAAGCAAAGCGAAAACTAAAAAGAGGTGTTTCATCTGTTTAAAATATACAAAAATGGGTTTTTCAACATTTTAATCGTGTAGGTGGGGATGCACTTTGTTTGCCCAATACCCATTATAGGCTTTCATAAGCGTGTTTTGCCAAGACTAAGAACACCAAAGATAGGCCCCGGCGCCAAAACCCAAAAGAGATAAGACATTTCAAAATGCAGAATGGCATATCCCAGCGCCTGAATACTCCCAATCGTAATCGCAAAACCAACGCAATTTACCAGTGTTAGGGCAGTACCCCGGTATTCGGGCAGGGCGTTTGAGGCAACGAGCGTTGAAAATTGCGGACTGTCTGCCACCACCACCGCACCCCAAAACAGGAGAAAGGAGGCAAAAAGCCAAGCCGGCAATTGCAGCGCAACCGGTGAAAATAAACAGCAAATGCCTGAGGCTACAAGTGCAAAGCGCGCCACAGATTTACTGGAAAGGCGGGCGACTAAGCTTCCGCCCACAGCACAAGCGATGGCACCTATGCCAATAACCCCAAATGACCAAAGCGGAATGTTAAGCAGTAGCACGTGTTTTTGCGCGTAATAGGTTATAAACAGCGGAATAAAGGCCCAAAAGGCATAGAGTTCCCACATATGCCCCCAGTAGCCAAAAGCTGCCGCTCTAAACTTCGGCTCTTTAAAAAGCCTGGGTATTGCCTTGATTTGTAGTTTTTGCTGCGCCTTGCGAAACGGACCGTCAGGTACTCCAAAACCGATAAGTATTCCGCCCAGTGTGGCCAAGGCGCTAGCGATGAGCGTAATGTTTTGGTAATTCAGCGAAAGTCCAAAACTGTTTAAAAAGTGGGGCAGGGCAGTGCCCAGAACGAGTG
>CAYNMH010000153.1:0-5873 GCA_964398145.1 uncultured Flavimarina sp.
GGGCTTGTCGTCAAAAGCGGTGCAAAGCTTTTGGGGAGCGGCCCGTGATGGCGGCAGGCGTAGTCACGAAGGCGTAGATATTTTTGCAGACCGAGGAACACCCGTGCTGGCCGGTGTAGATGGTTATGTAAGCAGTACCGGCAACCGCGGTCTGGGTGGCAAGCAGGTTTGGTTGCGCGATGGTTTGTTTGGGAGCAGTTTGTATTATGCGCACCTGGATAGTATTATTGCCAGAATGGGACAACGCGTAAAAACCGGAGATACGCTGGGTCTGGTAGGTAATACCGGTAACGCGCGTACCACGCCCCCACACCTGCATTTTGGAATTTACCGCAGGGGAAGCGGAGCGATCAATCCGTTTCCGTTTATTGAAGAAGCTCAGTTTCCAGAGAGTTTAAACCATTCAGAAACCCCTGCTCAGGTTGTTGTAAAAGCATCACAAGCCAATTTGCGACTGGGACCTTCGGTTAAAGCTGAAAAGGTAGCCACACTCAGCAATCGCGACACACTCACAGTGATGGGCCGAACCAACGACTGGCTGCATATCAAAACATCTGAAAATCAACGCGCTTTTTTACACGAGAGTCTGGTTCAGGCTTTAAATTGATAGCACTAATACTTGTCTCCTAAGAGCAATTTTAATCCACGGTATACCGTGTAATTAACAGTTTTTTGGGTTAAAGCACCTTAAAAGCTTGGTATTTTTAAATGTTAAATTTAAACACGCAAACGATGTCTCTATTCGGAAAAGTAAAAAATACCATTGGCCTGTTGAAATCTGTAGATCTCGATGCTTTGGCTAAACTCTCTCAAAAAGTGGATTTGTCACAGGTGATGAAGGCAGTAGGCAATCTGGATGATCGTCAACTGAAAGGCCTGATGAAAATGTTGAATTCACAGGCTAAAAAAGGCCAGCATAAATTGCCGCCCATAGATGGAGATTTTTACAATTTAGCTCAAAAATTAACTCCGGAAGAGCGCGAATTGCAGATGAAGATGCGCAACTTTATGGAAGATGAGGTTAAACCCCTTGCCAATAAATATTGGAACCGTGCAGAATTTCCGCACGAAATCATACCCAAGTTTGCCGAACTCAATATGGCAGGAATCGCCTATAAAGGATATGGCTGTCCGGGTCAAACCTTTTTAATGGAAGGCATTCTGGCTATGGAACTGGCCCGCGTAGATGTGTCGATCTCTACCTTCTTTGGAGTACATAGTGGTCTTGCTATGGGCTCTGTTTACCTCTGCGGAAGCGAAGAACAAAAAGAATACTGGTTGCCCAAAATGCAAAAATTTGAGAAAATTGGCGCTTTTGGTCTTACCGAACCTGAAGTAGGTTCGGGTGCTGCCGGAGGCTTAGGTACTACCTGTAAAAAAGAAGGTGATGAATGGGTTCTCAACGGTGAAAAGAAATGGATAGGTAACGCTACCTTTTCAGATATTACCATCATCTGGGCGCGTGATCTGGACAGCGGGCAGGTGAAAGGTTTTATTGTACGCAAGGAAAACCCCGGTTTCAAGGCTGAAAAAATGCAGGATAAAATGGCGTTGCGTACTGTACAAAATGCACTGATTACGCTGACCGATTGCCGGGTGCCCGAAAGTGACCGACTTCAGAATGCCAATTCGTTTAAAGACACTGCAAAAGTATTGCAGATGACCCGCGCGAGTGTGGCATGGCAGGCTGTGGGCTGTGCCCGTGGTGCCTATGAAGCAGCTCTGAAATACACCAAAAAGCGCGAGCAGTTTGGGCGTCCTATCGCCAGTTTTCAGTTGATACAAAATCACCTGGTAGAGATGGTTTCTAATCTTACCGCAATGCAAACCCTGTGTTTCCGCCTAAGCGAAATGCAGGATGGTGGTTCACTTACAGACGAGCACGCGTCCTTAGCCAAAGTATTCTGCTCGATGCGTACGCGTGATGTGGTAAGCCGCGCCCGAGAAGTGATGGGCGGTAACGGCATTTTGCTCGAGTATGATGTGGCGCGCTTTGTGGCAGATGCCGAAGCCATTTACAGCTATGAGGGTACCAAAGAAATCAATTCGCTCATTGTAGGACGGGCCATAACCGGTTATTCGGCATTTGTGAGTTAATTGCTCAGGATTAAGTAAATTGGCGCCCTTAAAACACCTACAATCATGAATTTGAAAAAATTTGTTTGGTTCGCGCCGGTTTTACTGATGCTTATACATTGCGCTGCGCCAAAAACCACAGCCTCACAACCCGAAACCTTTCAGCTTAAAACCTTTCAGGATTCCATCTCCTATGCGATGGGAGTAAATAGCGGAGAAAATCTGCGGGATATGCCGGCAGGTATTTTTAATCTGAGCGTTTTTGAAAAAGGCCTTAAAGAATCTTTTAAAGATTCAATTCAAGTTAACCTTGATGAGGCGGTCACCCGAAAATTATTTCAGAAACTGAATGATACGATGCAGAAGATTGAAAAGGCCAAACGGGAAGAACAAATCGCAGCCAATAAGGCAGAAGGCAAGGCTTTTTTGGAAGAAAATGCAAAAAAACCAAATGTAATTACCACGGAAAGCGGTTTGCAATACGAAGTATTAAGAGAAGGAAGCGGTGAAAAACCCGGACCGGCAGACCGCGTAAAAGTAAATTATGAAGGTAAATTGCTTGACGGTACCGTTTTTGACTCTTCTTATAAACGCGGAGAACCCATTGTTTTTGGAGTAGGGCAGGTAATTAAAGGCTGGACGGAAGGTTTGCAGCTTATGCCAGCCGGCAGCAAATATCGTTTTTATATTCCTGAAGATCTTGCTTATGGCGAGCGCGGTGCCGGTAGTGATATAACTCCTTTTGCAACGCTTATTTTTGATGTAGAGCTTCTGGAAGTGGTGAGTCAGGAAACCAGATAGAACATTAGCTAATGGTTTACTTCGATTAAATAGCTCAGGATTTTTCTAAATCTTTAAATATCCCGTTATTTGCACACAGAAAAATTAAAACCTTATATGATGAAATTAAATAAAGCGTTTTTCGCATTGCCTCTTGTAGCACTTACACTGGTTAACTGCGACAATTCTAAATCAAAATCTGGAGATGTAGAGCTTAAAACTTTTAAAGATTCTATCTCCTATATGTTAGGAGCTAGTGGTGGTGCTCAGTTTAAGCAGGCTTTAGGGGATAATCCTGATGAAATGTTTGATCTGGATATGTATGAAGCCGGGCTGCGCAAAGGATATTCCGACAGTTTAGAGTTTTCTCAGCAAACTATGCAATCCCTTATGACGCGTTTTCAAAATGAACTTCGTTCTAAGCAGGAGCAGGCAGCAACCGCAAAAGCAGCTGAAAATAAGCAAAAAGGTGAAGCGTTTTTAGAAGAAAATGCATCAAACGAAGGGGTGCAAACCACAGATAGCGGGTTACAGTATATTGTAGTTGAAGAAGGTAGCGGCGATATGCCTACAGAAACCGATATGGTTGAAGTGAAATATGAAGGTAAACTCATCGACGGAACCGTTTTTGACGGGAATATGGATTCTGACGAAACGGCAACTTTTGGTGTAAATCAGGTAATTAAAGGATGGACTGAAGGTCTTCAATTGATGAAAGAAGGTGCTAAGTACAAATTCTTTATCCCTTCTGATCTTGCTTATGGTGAGCGCGGCTCAGGGCAACGTATTGCTCCGGGAGAAACCCTGATTTTTGATGTGGAACTTATCGACGTTAAAGATAATGCCCAGGAATAACAAATTATAAATTAGATATTAGAAAGCTTCCTGATCAGTAATGGTCAGGAAGTTTTTTTTTGGAATCTTTGAGTCTAAATTCTAACGAAACTTTAAAATTTTCGGTTTAGGCTGTTCAGTACCTTCTCCCTAACTTTAGGTATCCTTAGGGCACCTGATGCCTAACCTATCCTATTATGGCATATATTGATTATTATAAAGTTCTGGGTTTAGATAAATCTGCGACGGAAGCCGAAATTAAAAAAGCCTACCGGAAGCTGGCCCGTAAGTATCATCCCGATGTCAATCCCGGTGATATGGAAGCTGAAGAGAAATTCAAGCAGCTTAACGAGGCAAACGAGGTTTTAAGCAATCCTGAAAACCGAAAGAAATACGATAAATACGGCAAAGACTGGCAACACGCCGAGGCTTACGAGCGGGCCGAAAAACAGCGCGGTCAGTACGCCAATGCCGGCGGTGGAAGCAGGGCGCAATACAGCGGCGGCTTTGAAGAAGGCGATTTTTCAGATTTTTTCAGTTCGATGTTTGGTGGTGCCGGTGGAGGTGGCTTTAGAGGCGGTGGGCGTCAGGCGCAGTTTCGCGGACAGGATTTTAACGCCACCTTAGAGCTGGATTTGCGCGATGTGTATGAAAAACACAAACGTACCCTTACCGTTAACGGAAAAAACATCAGGCTCACCATTCCTGCCGGGGTAGAAAACGGGCAGACTATTAAAATAAGCGGTTATGGCGGCGAAGGCATGAACGGCGGCCCTAATGGCGATTTGTATTTGGAGTTTGCTATACGTAACAACACTACTTTTAAGCGGGATGGGGCCAATCTGTACAAAACGGTGAAAGTCGACCTGTACACCGCTGTATTAGGCGGAGAATTGGTTGTTGACACCTTTGACGGCAGTGTAAAACTTCAAATTGCTCCCGAAACGCCTTCCGGTAAGCAGGTAAAGCTTAAAGGAAAAGGCTTTCCGGTATATAAAAAAGAGGGGCAGTTTGGCGATTTATATATTACCTACGAGATTGAAATGCCCACCAACCTTTCGGCCCAGGAAAGAGAATTGTTTGCCCAACTTGCAAAACTGAGAGCATCATGAACAGTATAGAATTTATTCCCATCCCACACCTCTGTAAGCAATACCGTATTGAAGAAACCTTTATTACCGAATTGCACGAGAAAGGCGTGCTTCAGCTTAAAATCGTGGAAAAAACCTATTGCCTGCATCAGGATTATATGCCGGTTTTTGAAAAAATTATGCGTATACACGATGATTTACATATCAATATTGAAGGCATAGATGTTATCCTGAATCTTTTAGATAAAATAGAAGAACTTAACAACCAACTTAAAAAGACTCAAAACCGACTTCGACTGTACGAATAAATCGATGGCAGAAGCCCAAAATTAATTAAGGCGCCGGATTTGGAATCGCTTTATGCACCGCTTCAATTTCTTCTAAAATCGCTTTGGAAAGCTGTACGTCAATACTACCGATGTTTTCTTTAAGCTGCTCCATACTTGTAGCGCCAATGATGTTAGACATCATAAAATCACGATCGGTTACAAAAGCTAAAGCCATTTGTGTAAGGGATAGACCGTGCCTATCGGCAATTTCCTGATACTTCCGGGTTGCCTGTACCGCAAGGTCGTTTGAATACCTGCTGTACTGCGGAAAACGGTTTATGCGTGACGCTTCGGTATCTGTTCCCTTGATGTATTTTCCGCTCAGGGTACCAAAACCAAGGGGCGAATAGGCCAGATAACCCACCTCTTCCCGTAGCATAATTTCGGTCATTCCTATTTCGTCTTTGCGATTTAAGAGGTTGTAGGGATTTTGAACGCTGATCATTTTGGGCTTGCCCTTACGTGCTTCTTCCAGATAGCGCGATAGTCCGTAAGGCGTTTCATTACTTACCCCGATGTGACGAATCAAACCTTCCTGAATAAATGCGTTCAAATCGTCCAGAATTTGGGCGAAATTATCTTCCCAGCGTTCGTCTGAGTCGTGCGTGTAGCCCAGTTTTCCAAAGTAGTTGGTATTGCGCTCCGGCCAGTGTAGTTGATAGAGGTCAATATATTCGGTTTGCAGGCGCTCCAGACTTTTGTGAATGGCGTCTTTAAACTCGGCTTTGGTATAACCCCCGGTGCGAATGTGCTTCGACATTTC
>CAYNMH010000154.1:0-5848 GCA_964398145.1 uncultured Flavimarina sp.
TCGGGAACCCCGTGTTTTAGGATGTTTCCTTCAAACATCAGGTAGGTGTGGTCTGTGATGGCCAGGGTTTCCTGTACGTTATGGTCGGTGATGAGGATACCGATGTTTTTCTGTTTGAGCTGCGCCACAATACGCTGAATATCTTCCACTGCAACGGGGTCAACTCCTGCAAATGGTTCGTCAAGCAGGATAAAGTTTGGGTTAGTAGCCAGCGCACGGGCGATTTCGGTACGGCGTCGCTCCCCACCCGAAAGCAAATCGCCGCGGTTCTTGCGGATGTGCCCCAAACTGAATTCATCAATGAGTTCTTCCATCTTGTCGCGTTGCTCTTTCTTGCTCATTTTGGTCATTTGCAGGACACTCAGAATGTTTTCTTCAATGCTTAACTTTCTAAAGACCGAAGCTTCCTGCGCCAGATAACCAATCCCGTTTTGCGCACGCTTGTACATCGGGTATTTGGTGATGTCTTTATTATCGAGATAAATTGTTCCGCCGTTAGGCTTAATTAAACCCACAATCATGTAAAAAGAAGTGGTTTTCCCAGCACCATTAGGGCCCAGTAAACCTACGATTTCGCCCTGCTCTACTTCAACCGTGATGCTCTTTACGACTTTTCGGCCTTTGTAGGATTTCATTAAATTTTCTGCGCGTAGTTTCATCTTCTTAGAAATTGATAGGTTCCTTTAAAACGTAAGCTTTTCGCCCTGCGTATTAATCCTGCGCCGTATTTTCTTCTAAAGCCTCCCAGAACTCATAGGCCCGTCGCAAGTGTGGGATCACAATTGTTCCTCCAATAAGGGTGCCAATGCTCAGGGTTTCCATCACTTCTTCTTTGGTAACGCCTTCTTTATGGCAGCTTTCCAGATGATAGCGTACGCAATCGTCGCAACGCAATACGGTAGAAGCCACCAGACCCAGCAGCTCTTTGGTCTTTACATCCAGCGCACCGGCAGCAAAGGCATTGGTATCCAGATTAAAAATACGGTTGATGATTTTGTTTTTATCGGCCAGGATTTTATCGTTCATTTTTGCGCGGTACGCGTTAAAATCGGCAACGATGTTGTTTTGTTGATCTGACATATAAGGGGTTGTTAAGCTTGATTCTTTTTGATTTTGTTTTGTTCCTTAAGCTCTTTGCGCATGACAAAAGCCGAAATCAGGATACTCGCTTCATACAAAATTAAGATGGGTATAGAGACGATGACCTGGGTTGAAATGTCGGGCGGAGTGATGATCGCCGAAACGATAAGTACAATCACCAGGGCGTATTTTCGGTATTTTCTGAGGAATTGCGGAGTGACCAGGCCTATTTTGGTAAAGAAATAAATAAGGATAGGCAATTCAAAAATAAGACCGGCAGCGATGGCGCTGGAACGTACCAATCCGATATAAGACCCGATATCAAACTCATTTTTCACCATATCGCCTACGGTAAAGTTGGCCAGAAAGTTAATAGAAAGCGGGGCGATGATGTAATAGCCAAACAAAACCCCCATAAAGAATAACAACGAAGAAACCAGAATAAAACCTCTGGAGTTCTTACGTTCTTTTTCATAAAGTCCCGGGGAGATAAACCTCCAGAATTCATACACGATATACGGGAATGCCACGACCAGACCCACGATGATGGAGGTCCAGATTGCAGCGTTAAACTGCCCACCCATGGTTCGGTTTTGGATCGTAAAATCCATTTCATTAACGCAACCTTTATCGGAACCAAAAATAGTGGCAACCCGGCACAGTAGATCGTAAGAAATAAAATCTGCATTTGCCGGAGCAAAAATGATCTCGTCAAAAATAAAATCTTTAAAAATAAAGGCTACCGTCCCTACAATAACGATAGCGAGGGTTGCGCGTATTAAATGCCATCTCAATTCTTCGAGATGGTCCAGAAAAGACATTTCGTCGGGATTTACTTTTTTCTTAGCCATTAGAGAATTCCTTCTTTTATTAAGTCGTGCAAATGTACTACTCCTGCATAATTATTTTGATCATCTACAGCAAGGAGTTGCGTTATGCTGAAGGTTTCCAGAATTTCAAGAGCCTGGGTGGCCATGGCTTCCTGATGTATGGTCTTGGGATTTCGACTCATAATGTCTTTTGCCGTAAGGCCGGTAAGCACTTCGTTTGTTTCGAGCATACGGCGTATGTCTCCATCGGTGATGACCCCGGTAATACTTCCATTATGGGTGACTGCGGTAACGCCCAGACGTTTTTTGGAGATTTCGACAATGACTTCTTTTACCGGGGCGTTTTCTGATATTTCCGGTTTTTCGTGCAGGGCTATCAAATCGCTCACGCGTAAAAACATACGTTTACCCAGGGCACCGCCGGGATGGTATTTGGCAAAATCTTCTTTTGAAAAGCCTCTTAAATCGAGCAGGGCCAGAGCCAGGGCATCTCCCAGAACCAGTTGCACGGTGGTGCTGGTGGTAGGGGCGAGGTTGTGCGGGCAGGCTTCCTTTTCAACATAAGCCCAGATCAGGGCATCGGCCTGTTTAGCCAAAAAAGACTCTTTATTCGAAGTCATGGCGATGACTTTGTTTTTTCTGCTTTTAATAAGAGGGATAAGCACTTTGATCTCTGGCGTGCTGCCACTGTTTGATAAACACAGAACGAGATCGTCATCAAGGATGGTTCCCAGGTCTCCGTGAATGGCGTCTGCCGCGTGCATAAAAACAGCTGGGGTACCGGTAGAGTTTAAGGTGGCTACAATTTTCTGCGCAATAATGGCACTTTTGCCTACTCCGGTAATAATTACGCGACCTTTTGCGTTAAAGATTTCAAGAACTGCGTTGGCAAAAGTTTCATCCAGAAGATTGGCTGCTAAACCCACTGCCTGATGCTCGATATGCAAGGTGCGTCTGGCATTTTCTAAAATCTGCTCGTAAGTGTTCAAAAGTAATGGGATTAAGCCGTTTGTTTGTGGAGTAGAAATTACTATATTTAGGTTACAAATGTATGCAAAATTGAAGAAGCATTAATGAATTCAGGCGAAATAGACTTACACGCGGCCCTCAGGAAATATTTTGGTTTCAGCAAATTTAAGGGACTACAGGAAGATGTTATTACCAGCATTGTAAACGGAAATCATACATTCGTCATTATGCCCACGGGCGGCGGGAAGTCGCTCTGTTACCAGTTGCCGGCTCTTATACAGGAAGGTACTGCCATTGTGGTGAGTCCGCTCATTGCACTGATGAAAAACCAGGTCGATGCCCTGAGGGGTATTTCAAAAGAAAACGGGATCGCTCATGTATTGAACTCTTCCCTGACCAAAGGCGAAACCAGGCAGGTAAAAGAGGATATTTCAAACGGAATTACCAAATTGCTCTATGTGGCACCCGAATCGCTTACCAAAGAAGAACACGTTGACTTTTTAAAGCAGGAACACATCAGCTTTGTGGCCATAGATGAAGCGCATTGCATCAGCGAGTGGGGGCACGACTTCAGACCTGAATACCGCAATCTGCGTCACATCATCAAGCGTATTGGGGAAAACATTCCCATAATTGCGGTTACTGCAACCGCTACGCTAAAAGTACAGGAAGACATTCTTAAAAACCTGGGGATTTCAGATGCCAATACCTTTAAAGCCAGTTTTAACCGGCCCAATTTATACTACGAAATTCGCCCAAAAACCAAAAATGTAGATGCAGACATCATTCGGTTTGTGAAGCAAAACCAAGGGAAAAGTGGAATCATTTACTGTTTAAGCCGAAAGCGGGTTGAAGAACTGGCTCAGGTTTTACAGGTAAATGGCATTTCTGCGGTGCCCTATCACGCCGGGCTCGATGCCAAAACACGGGTTAAACATCAGGACATGTTTTTGATGGAAGATGTGGACGTGGTGGTGGCTACTATTGCCTTTGGGATGGGAATTGACAAGCCCGACGTGCGGTTTGTCATCCATCACGATATCCCAAAAAGTATTGAAAGTTATTATCAGGAAACCGGGCGTGCCGGAAGGGACGGTGGTGAGGGGCATTGTCTGGCCTATTACAGTTATAAAGACATTGAAAAGCTCGAGAAGTTTATGAGCGGGAAACCCGTAGCCGAGCAGGAGATAGGTCATGCTTTGTTGCAGGAAGTGGTGGCCTATGCCGAAACCTCCATGTCGCGACGAAAATTTATCCTGCATTATTTTGGGGAGGAATTTGACAACGAAACCGGAGAAGGCGGCGATCTTGATGATAATGTGCGTAACCCCAAGAAAAAGCATGAGGCCAAAGAGGAAGTGGTTCAATTGCTGAATGTGGTAGCCCAAACCGGAGCTATTTATAAAGCTAAAGAGCTGGTATTTGCACTGGTGGGTAAATCTAACGCCATTATAGCCTCTCATAAAACCGATGAGGAACCTTATTTTGGCTCCGGTAAAGACAAAGAAGCCTCTTATTGGAAAGCCCTGATCAGGCAGGTGCTGGTTGCCGGATATTTAAAAAAGGATATTGAAACCTACGGAGTCATCAAGCTCACCGAAGCCGGAAAGAAATTCATTAAGAAACCGCAGTCTTTTATGATGACGGAAGATCATGCGTATGATACGGAAACGGAAGATAACCAGACCGCCAATATAAGACCGGGCGGGGGTACAGACGCGCGTTTGGTCTCCATGCTAAAGGATTTACGTAAAAAGGTAGGAAAGCGAAAAGGAGTGCCGCCTTATGTGGTGTTTCAGGATCCGTCCCTGGAAGATATGGCGATTAAATATCCTACGAGTATTGATGAGATGGCGACTATTTTTGGTGTAGGGGAAGGCAAAGCCAAAAAGTATGGGCGTGAATTTACAGAGCTTATCCAAAAGTATGTGGAAGAGCATGATATTCTGAAACCGGACGATCTCGTGGTGAAATCAACCGGCTCAAACAGCGCGCTCAAACTCTATATTATCCAAAACGTAGACCGCAAGCTTCCGCTTGACGATATCGCTTCGGCTAAAGGCCTGGAGATGGATGATTTCATCAAGGAGATGGAAGTCATTGTTTACAGTGGGACTAAACTCAATATTGATTACTGGATTGATGATCTTTTTGATGAAGATCAGCAGGAAGAACTACACGATTATTTCTTAGAATCAGACACAGATAATATTGAAGAAGCTTTAAATGAGTTTGACGGAGATTATGATGAAGACGAATTGCGTCTCTACCGGATCAAATTTATCAGTGAAGTGGCCAATTAGCAAATCAACTTCTCGCTGTTCTCGAGCGATTGTATCCCGTGCATGTGTACTGGCTTCCGCAAGTCTTTGAGGTTTATGAGTTCCAAAGCCACTAAGTGATAGTGAGCTAAGGAGAACATATAGTATTTCAATTTATGTTCTTGTCCCTTTTTTCCATCGATGAAAAAAGGAACCAAAAAAATCTAGGCTGACAAAGCTTTATCTAAATTTATCATTCGCTCGCTAAATTTTAGAAACTCGCTTTATTGATTTCCTTAAGAATCCCAATACGTGCAGCTCAAACAGTCTAAAATTTTTAACGCTCACTCATTTCAAATTTTACGATAAACCTTTGTAGGCCGATGCTGGCGTCTTAATTGGCTCTATAGGTAAATACAAAATTTATAAATAATTAAATCCGAAGAGTTAAACAGATCTCCTTCTCTTGATTTAGAATACGCATTTAGACGCTCTTGAAATATTTCTTTTTACTGAAAAATATTCTTAGAAGTGTTCTTTTTCTTCAGCATAGGAAGAAGTCCCATTGTTTGCGCGCGATTGTAGGGCGTGCATGTGTACTGGCTTCCGTAAGTCTTTGAGATTCACGAGTTCCAAGACTAATAAGCGACAGCGAGCTAAGGAGAACATATAGTATTTCAATTTATGTTCTTGTCCCTTTTTTCCATC
>CAYNMH010000155.1:0-5573 GCA_964398145.1 uncultured Flavimarina sp.
GATGCGGATTTTTTTTGCACCAAACTCAGAGTTTAGATATTAGATGTGAGACTGAAGACTAAAGACCTTCAATTTTAAACCTTAAACTTTGAATGAAACCCGCGTTAGGGATTGAAGTGGAAATCCTTTTAAACACAACAGGTATTTAAAAGATTGAAACGAAAAGCCGGGCCCGAAGGGAACACCCTGATAAAATTATTCTTTATTAAGCAGAATATAGGAGAGAGTAGGGTTTGAATTCTCTTTACGGTTATACGTAGCGTCAAATCTGGGGTCAGGCACATAGGCTATTCGTTGCATAGCAATGACTTCAAGTGTAATAAAATCAAATTCGGTAACCACTTTACCGGTTAGTTTATAGACTCCTCTTCCGTGAAAGGGGTATTTCTTTGCAATTGGAGGAAAATGCACCGTATCTAGCCACTGACCTTCTTGATCCAAAAATGTTCCGAAAAACATTCGGTCTCCCTTAGACGTACGCGTATTCTTTAAGGTCACGAGATAGCCATAGATGGTAATTACCTTTTCAAGGTGATATTTTAAATCGGCCGTTATCAAACTGCTGTCAGGTTCATTTTCCAACAAAATGAAGGGGTCGTAAAGCGAAAAACCTATAAGTTCCAATTGATCAAATGCGTTTTCAAGATCTGTTATGGAGAACCTGGGTAAGATAAAATCGTGCATAGATATCCTGAAGAAACTCTGCTGCAGTTCATTTTTAGGAATGGTATTTTCTTTGTAATAGGCTTCCCAAAGCAAACTGCGTTTATCTTTACCAAGTGATCGAAAAGCATCTATGCGTATTAGTAAATCAAGTTGTTCAATGCTTAGCGGTACACGCTCTATAAAATCATCGTACGATTTAAAATAACCCTGAACGCGGGCATTTACGATTTTTAACATAGTCTTCTGTTCCAGACTGTCAATATGCTGAAAGCCCAGATAGACCGTTTTCTCTTTGATAGAGGTTTCAATGAAGCCGAAATTAATACATGGAGCTTCAATTTGTGCTCCGTTGAGCCTTGCCTCGTGAACGTAGGTTTCTGCCCGGTAAAAGCCGCCCCCATTATTTAGTGTTGCTACCAAATACTCTAGAGGGAAATAACACTTTAGATAGAGACTTTGGTAACTTTCTACAGCATAAGATGCAGAATGGCCTTTTGCAAAAGCATAACCTGCAAAACTTTCTATTTGTCCCCAAATTTCTTCAACAACATTAAGAGGTTCACCAGCATTCAGACAATTTTCTTTAAACTTTTTTCTGACAGCTTTAAATTCTTTTCGTGATCGGTATTTGCCACTCATTCCCCTGCGTAGTATATCAGCTTCTCCTAAGTTAAGCCTGGCATAATGGTGTGCAACTTTAATTACATCTTCCTGGTAAACCATAATTCCATACGTGTCTGGCATAATTTCCTGCAATACAGGGTGCCCTTCTTTTCGTTTATCGGGGTTTCGGTGTCTCAAGATGTATTCCCGCATCATTCCGCTTTTTGCAACACCGGGTCGTATGATAGAACTTGCTGCAACCAGTAAATGGTAACTGTTAACTTCTAACTTTTTAAGCAACATGCGCATTGCAGGTGATTCTACATAAAAGCAGCCTATGCATTCTGCACGTGAAATCATCGCATTGATATTTTCGTCTTTAAAAAGTGGTTTGGGATTGTGAATGTCGAGCAAATGGGCATTAGGTTGATTTTGCTTAATAATCTCAAGCGTATCTTTAATCTTTCCCAGCCCGCGTTGGCCTAAAATGTCAAATTTAAAAAGCCCTACATCTTCTGCGATGTGCATATCAAACTGTACGGTAGGAAAATCTTTTGGCGGTAAATGAGTTGCGCTAAAATAGTGAATAGGCCTATCTGATATTAAGATTCCACCGGCGTGAATACTCAGGTAATTGGGACGTTCATGTAGGATAGCGGCATATTTTAATGTTAATTTTGATAATTGATCTAACTTCTCAACTGAAAAATTACCTGAACTTAATTTATCAAGCTCTTGTTTAGGTATTCCGAAAACCTTTCCCAATTCACGAACCGCACCGCTATGTTGAAAGGTTACATACGAACCCAAAAGCGCTGCCTGCCCTTTCTTGCCAAATTCTTCAAAAATAAAGCGGGTTACATCTTCGCGGTCCCAGGTAGAAAAATCAATATCAAAATCAGGCGGATTGAGTCTGTATTCATTCATAAAACGTTCAAAATACAGATCAAGTTCTATAGGATCAACATCTGTGATACGTAATAAATAGGCGACTATACTGTTTGCACCACTACCGCGGCCTACGTAGAAATAATTTTTGCTTCGGGCATACTCAATAATCTTCCAATTGATAAGAAAAAATGCCACAAAATTCTGCTTTTTGATGAGCGTAAGTTCTTTATCAAGACGTTCTGTTATTTTAAGGGTTATTTTCTCATAACGCTGAGTTAGACCTTTTTCGCAGAGTTCCTGCAACTTTTTGAAATCTGCTTCGCTGCTGCCCAAAACTGTTTTTAGGTTTTGAGATTTCCGGTCGGGTGAAAAGTCAAAATCAATAGTGCAGTTTTGAATGAGATCAGCAGTGTTTTTAAGAATGTAGGAATGCTCCACAAAAATGGTTTTTATTTTTTCAGGCGGAAGCATGTGTTCTTCAAACGAAGCTTGCTCTTCTGCTGGAAGTTTGCTTAAAAGCGTATTCGTGTCTATAGCCCGTAACAAACGATGGGTGTTATAATCTCTTTTAGAATTAAAACTTACCGGAAGCAATAAAACCAGTTTGTCTTTATAAGTGCTGTATTTAGAAAACCGCAACCTGTTGAGATCTTTTGGTCCAATGCCAATAAATTCATTTTCCGAAAAGGTAGTTTTATCCAATTCCATCACCCGTTCAAAAGGATAAATGATAAAAGCATTTTGAAAGACGGGCGATTTATCTGCAAATGAGGTCTTACTGTGAAGGTGTTTTGATAGAAAATTGTTTAGCTCCAGATAGCCTTCATTATTCCTCGCCAGCGTAACATAGCATTGCTGATTTCCATTTCTAAAATCGATTCCCAGAATGGGTTTGATATTTTTTTCTTTCGCCCTGCGAACGAAATTGAGTCCGGCCGATGTATTGTTAATGTCTGTCAATGCAATACAATTCTGCTTATGCTCAATCGCAAGGTCGAGTAATTCTACCTCTGAAAGTGTGCCGTAGCGAAGGCTGTAATAGGAATGACAATTTAGATACATAATTGAGTTATTGATGACGATGTGCTAAAACAATGGGAGGTTGTCCGTTGAAGGGATTACCCTGTCCGCCAATAGTTCTGGAGCCTTCACCCATTGTTGCGGCCCGCATCACACTCCGGTCGCCGTAGCGTTTGCGTATGGAATCCATTGCTTTATACAGGTTTACCGTACGGTTAGTATTTTCAAAAAGGTCTATCTGGTAATGACCTTCGGTAAGGCCGCTGTAGCGTACACCCACCAGGCGTATAAGCAGGCGCCGGTTGTAGAGTTTGTCAAAAAGTTCAAGTACGGCAGGAATCAGATTGTGATCTGCAGCCGTGTAAGGGATTTTGAGTTGTTTAGAATAGGTCTGAAAATCGGAATACCGTACTTTAACCGCAATGCATGATGTAAGTTTATTACCTTGGCGAAGTTGAAAAGCCAGGTTTTCTGCCATGGCGTGAATGGTAGTTTTTAGCTTAACTACGTCAATTGTGTCCTGCCCATAAGTGCGTTCGCTGGAGATTGATTTTCGTTCATGATACTCGATTATTGGGGAGCGATCGATGCCGTTAGCGCGTTCCCAGATTATGCGGCCATTTTTTCCAAAAACAGAAACCATCATCTCTACCGGCATCTGCTGCACGAGGCCTATATGCTTTACACCTAAATTACAGAAGGTGCGAAAGGTTTTTTCGCCAACCATTGGAATTTTTTTGATGGAAAGCGGTTCGAGGAAAATTTTTTCAAAACCGGCGTCAACTTTCAGCTGATTATTAGGTTTGGCTTCATTAGTGGCGACTTTAGAAACCGTTTTATTGACTGAAAGACCAAAGGAGATGGGTAAGCCGGTTTCTCTTATGATTTTAGACCGGAGTTCTTTGGCAAACTTATAGCAGCCAAAAAAGCGATCCATTCCGGTTAAATCTGCATAAAACTCATCTACACTGGCCTTTTCCAGAACCGGAACCTGCTCCTGAAGAATCTCGGTAACCGCTTTAGAATACTTGGTGTAGATACCGGCATTGCCACGTATATAAACCGCCTGTGGACAAAGTTGGCGCGCCATTTTCATAGGCATGCCAGAATGCACACCAAACCTGCGACACTCATAGCTTGCTGCACTTACTACGCCACGATCTCCTGTACCGCCAACAATAACTGGTTTGTTTTTTAAAGAAGTGTCTGCCAGCCGCTCGCACGAGACAAAAAACGTATCAAGATCTAGATGAAGAATATTTCGGTTCATTTTATAGGAATAATTACAAAAATATGGAAATATTCCTATTAATTGAAAATGTGAAAATTTTGATTTGTTAAAAATTAATTGTAGAAACTCGAATTAATCGGTAATAATTTGACCTTCAATTTCAATCTCATCGTATTTCTTCTGAATCAATTCGGTCGAATATTTACGTTCTAAACGTCTCAGGGTAAAATGCGCGGTTGCTATTTTTTGAAAATGCTTTATAAAAAGTACGTTGATTGAAGCACCAGCGGCAGCTCCAATAACAGGAATGGCCTGTGCGGCAAATTTTTCACTCACCTGTACACTGAAACGTGCCGCTACCTGGCTTATAAGTTTTGAAATAGGTGCTGCGGTTTGCGAAGCAAAGGCTTCGATAATTTTTTTGGTTCCGTTTTCAGCAACATATGCGCTGGCCTGATTCATTGCCGTGTGTAATGCGGCACGGGTTGCATAATATGAGGTGTCAAGAGCGTCGTCATCTGCAGAACTTCCACCCAGGGCAAAAACCTCCAAACAACCAAGCTGGGTTTCAATGTGGTGTATATCTTCTCCCTGACTGCGGGCGATATCCATAATGGAGCGCATCATAAACTTAGTGGAAATCAATAAATCTGTTGTAAAACCGGCTACGCCAAAAAAGCCACCCGTAGCACCTGAAAAACCGGTTACAAACTGGTATGTGAGGTTTGAAGAAGGAAAATTTTTTTTATCTGTATTTAAAGTTTTTAGGTTGGCTTTTACTGCTAACTGAAGTGCTTTTTGGATGGTTTCACTTACTTTGGTTTGATATTTTTGAGGTAAGAGTTCTAAACCCTGATCTATAGGAGAGCCTATGGTGTTTAATGCTTTCATTAAAAAGGGAGTCTCATCAAGATCTTTCTGACATTTTTTTATAAGAATTAAATCTTGGGGAGTAATAGATTTTTTAGGCTCTTGATTTTGCATAGATAAAAGGTGTTTTAATTAAAATTAGAAAACACCTTTGTGAAATTGTGGCAAGGCTTTGTTAATAGTTAAGAGGAATTTTATAAAACAAAAAACCCCAAAACAAAAAGTTTCAGGGTTTAATTGTGGTACCTCCAGGAATCGAACCAGGGACACACGGATTTTCAGTCCGTTGCTC
>CAYNMH010000156.1:0-5565 GCA_964398145.1 uncultured Flavimarina sp.
ATCCTAAGTCTAGCGTGTCTACCAATTCCACCACGCCTGCATACTATTTTTAACGTACTTAGGACTCCCGTTAAAAACTTGCATTCTTATCTCTAAAAATGCGAGTGCAAATATAGGAAAGATTTTGAATTTGAAAATGCTTTTTCAAAATATTTTTTCAATCCCTGAAAGCAATTTGTATTCCTGCGCTTTTTACTCGTTCTTCCTCAGCCTTTACACCCCTTCAAAAGTACAAATCTGAAAGTCAATCCGTATTTTTACGCAAACTCAAGTTTTACTTATGAAAAACATCAAAAAATACATAGACACCCATCAAGAACGCTTTCTCGATGAACTGATCGAGCTGCTTAAAATTCCATCTATCAGCGCCGACAAAGCCTACAAAGAAGATGTATTCAACACCGCAGATGCCGTGGCCGAACGCCTTAAAGAGGCCGGTTGCGACAAAGTTGAAATCTGCGAAACTCCGGGATATCCCATCGTATATGGCGAGATTATAAAAGACAAAAATCTGCCCACCGTTTTGGTTTACGGGCATTACGACGTGCAACCTCCAGATCCGCTAGACTTATGGGAAAGCGCACCTTTTGAACCCGTCATCAAAAAAACCGAATTGCATCCCGACGGCGCCATTTTTGCCCGTGGCGCCTGTGACGACAAGGGCCAGATGTATATGCACGTCAAAGCTTTAGAATATATGACCCAAAACGACGACCTGCCCTGCAATGTGAAGTTTATGATCGAAGGCGAAGAAGAAGTGGGCAGCGAAAATCTGGGCTGGTTTGTTTCCCGCAATCAGGAAAAACTGGCTAACGACGTGATCCTGATCTCAGACACCGGTATGATCGCCAAAGACGTGCCCAGCATTACCACCGGCCTGCGCGGCCTCAGCTATGTGGAAGTTGAAGTCACCGGCCCCAACCGCGATCTGCACAGCGGCCTTTACGGCGGTGCGGTGGCCAATCCCATCAACGTGCTTACCAAAATGATCGCATCTTTGCACGACGAAAACAACCACATCACCATTCCCGGATTTTACGATCAGGTTGACGAACTCACCGCTGCCGAACGCGAAAAAATGGCGGAAGCACCGTTTTCACTCGAAAACTATCAGAAAGCACTCGACATCGACGCGGTTTATGGGGAGAAAGGCTATATCACAAACGAGCGGAACAGCATACGCCCTACCCTTGATGTCAACGGGATCTGGGGCGGTTACACTGGCGAGGGAGCCAAAACCGTTATCGCCAGCAAGGCCTACGCCAAGATCAGTATGCGTCTGGTACCGCATCAGGACTGGAAAGAAATCACGCAGCTTTTTAAAACTCATTTTGAAAGTATTGCCCCAAAAGGCGTGCGCGTCAAGGTAAAACCCCATCACGGCGGCGAACCTTATGTAACGCCAATTGACAACATCGGCTATCAGGCGGCAGAGGCGGCTTATGAAAAGACTTTTGGTAAAACACCCATCCCGCAGCGCAGCGGCGGCAGCATCCCCATTGTGGCCCTTTTTGAGCGCGAACTCAACAGCAAAACTATCCTGATGGGCTTTGGCCTGGATAGCGACGCCATTCACTCACCAAACGAGCACTTTGGGGTTTGGAATTTCCTAAAAGGCATCGAGACCATTCCGCATTTTTACCATGAGTTTACCAAGTTAAAATCTGCAGAAAATTAATTTTAAGAATTTGGGCGTGACCCCGCAAAAGGCGGGGTCGGGCTTTACGCTCCATCTTTTTTTCGGCATTAAAAGCCTCAAAAAAGGATGCCGCTTCAATCCCTCACGCAGGGTTCTTCAGTAAGCAGTAACTAGTCGCAGTTTACAGTATTGAGATAAAAGATTTGGCGACTGAGTGAATTTTGAAAAGCGAAAGCGAACTGAAATTCGTATCGACGTCGGTTTGCAGTTTAAAAATCAAATTAACTCATTAACTCATTAACTCATTAACTCATTAACTCATTAACTCATTAATCCAACAAAAAACCCGTAAGCATCACGCCTACGGGTTTTTTAATTTTATAGTTTAAATCAATCTCGAACCTTAAATCCGAATCTGTGCATATTTGGCCTGTATAAACATAAAGACCGCATAAGCTACAAGACCTAAGGCTACAATCCCCATTACCGAGGCACCAAAATTATTTTGTAAAAATTCAAAAGCAGCCACTTTACCACCGGTATCGCCGCCACTTCCGGTGGCCACCTTAAAGAACAAAAAAGCTACGATTCCCGAAACAATACCCCGGGAAATAAAACCAATTTTTCCGGCGCGAATGAGGGTTTTACGTTCATTTTGGCTCAAACTGCTTTCGCTCACATCATCCCTGAATTTTCCGGAGTAGGCTTTATATATTTGAAAAATTGCTTTCCCTAAAAGACACAGGGCAATAAATCCTACCAAATACGGTCCATACGATTTTTGCATTAAGGTTGAAATGATTGAATCACCTCCTGAACCGGTACTTTGACCTAAAATCATTTTAGTCGCGGTCACACCCAGGGCTCCGTAAAATATACCGCTTATAAGATAACCAGTACGTTTTGTAAAACCCTTGGCACTGCTCCAGGAATCTCCGGGACCATTTATCGCCTGATAAAATCTATAAAAAGTATAACCAAAAAGCCCAATCGCTAGAGCCCCTAACAATACTTTTCCAAAAGGTTGACCGGCAAGAAATTGCAGCACATTTTCATTTCCGCTTTTAGAACCACCCAAATTAAAGGCGGCAAGTGCCGTTAAAGTTCCAATTATAGCATAAACCGCACCCTTGGCCACCATGCCCAGCCGTGCCAGCTTTTCTTTTTTATTGTTCATCATGTATCAGATTGGTTATCAGGCATCAAGATATTGATATGACGCGGCTGCCTCTCCCAAGCTGATGTTATAATTTACTAAACGAAGTGCTAAAAATCAGAAAATCAAACTTTAAAACCCTGATTACTAACGCAAAATTGAATAAGCCTCAACGCGACCTAGATCTTTTTCACATAGTCAGTTACCAGAACGATTTGTTGCCCGTCAACCTTGCCTTCAATGTATTTTTCGTTTTCGTGATCTAGCGAAATACGTCTCACTGCAGTGCCCTGCTTTGCGACCATACTGCTACCTTTTACCTTGAGGTCTTTGATCAACACTACCGAATCGCCCGCTTTGAGAATAACTCCGTTGCTGTCGCGATGTATCAAAGCGTTTACCGAAGCTTCCTGGGCGACACCTGCTTTGGCCCACTCGCTCGTTTCCTTTTCCATATACATCATATCAAGCAGATCCTGCGGCCATCCTTCGGCTTTAAGTTGATGCAGCATCCTATAGGCCACCACCTGCACTGCCGGCACGGGACTCCACATACTATCGTTCAGACAACGCCAATGATTGGGCTCAACCGTTTCCGGATTTTGTAATTGATTTCTACAGGTCCCGCACGCAAAAATCACGGTGTCTGCAGTATCTGCTTCCGGTGAATGCGGTACAGCATACACGTCTAAATCACTGTTGCTGCCGCAGAGTTCGCATACATTGCCGCTTCGGTCTCTTAAATCCTGTTCGAGGCTCATAATTTTCCGGTTGTTTAATAGGCCGGTAAAGTTAGATTTATTCCAATCTTATAACTGTTGCAACGCTAAAAAAGAGTGGAGGTCTTTTAAACTATAAGTCTTAAATTAATCCATCATCAATCAAATCAACTGCTTATGCATTTTTCCCGGGAATATCATCCGCAATGGACCACTATTGAAAAAATACTTTTCCGGTTTCTGTTTCTGTATTTCGCACTCTATATCCTGCTGCAATTTGTATCGCAACCTGCAGAACCTCTTGTTCAGCTGGTAGGACACCTGCTTCTTAACATTCAAAAAGACCTGAGTCATTTTCCTACGGGAAGTGGTGATACAACTTATGCGTATGTGCTCTTGTTTATCAATACTCTTGTAGCAGCAACCGGCACGATCATCTGGACTTTTACAGACCGAAAAAGACCTGCCTACAACAGACTATTTTACTGGTTTCTGGTCGTTTTGCGTTTATTCCTGGCAATGATGCTGTTGAGCTATGGTTTTGCTAAAGTGTACAAAACCCAATTTCCCGAACCTTCCTTAATTCGCTTACTACAACCCCTGGGTAGCTTTTCTCCTATGGGATTGGCGTGGACGTATATGGGTTTTAGTGAAGCCTACAATGTATCCTATGAAAAGCCCTAGTCCAGTTCTTTAAAGTTAATATTTAAATTTTAATTACTTCATAATGTTGATTTTGGGGTGTTGAATCGTTGATAATTCCGATAGGATTATCAATCATTCAACACCTATATAACTTGCTCGGCATCCTATATGTGATACGCGCATCTTGACGGTTCACCAGCATCTGTATGATTATAAGCTATAATAAATCTAGTCACTTGCTAACCGATGTGATTCCCGATAACTATCGGGATCACCTACATTGTTTTGTGATCCAGATTTTGCTACTTCTATGTTGAGCTTCGTTATTGGTTTATTATTCTACAATCCCTATCTCGTAGGGAATTCCTGTTTTTATTACAGCTAAGGTGCGGCTTAGTAATTTACGAGCTACCTTAACGATTATTGATTTTACGTTCTTACCTTGATGTTTGCGATAATACGTTTGCATTACCGGGTCTGTCCTGATCGCTTGCCAAGAAGCCTCAATAAAATAACTGCGTATCAAGCGGTGCGCTCGCATACTCACCCCGGTATGCCTTAGAGTATCGCCGCTTTGATAAATACCTGGGGCTAAACCTACATAACCCGCCAGATGCTTTATGCTTTTAAAGCGTCGCAGATCTCCAAGTTCACTAAGGATACCACTGGCCACAATAGGACCTATGCCCGGTATACTGCGCAATAGCATATAATCGTGTTTAAAATGTGTTTTAGTGTGTCTTCTAAGTAAAGTAGATACATCTCGAAACTCTTGATCTATAAACCGAAAACTACGCATACGACTGCGTAAAACCTCTGTACCTGTATCATACTCAAACTTCAAGTCATCTAACCAATACCTGAAGTTATGGCTCCAGTGATCATTGTCGTACTCCGGTGGTATTTCTATACCATAATACAACAACTGCATTTTGATATAACTCTTGATCTGACGCATATCTTTAACCAGATCATTGCGTCGACGAAATAGGCTACGCAATTGCTCACGACATGTATCAGGAACACATATACTTGTTAACCTGCCATCTTTGAGTTCGCGAGCGATCAGTTGTGCATCAATTCGATCAGTCTTTGTAAAGCGTTCTTTACCCTTTCTAAAAATATCTGCAGGATTCACTACCAAAGAGCTCCAACCATAACTCTCAAAGCAGCGATGTGCCTGGTAGCCGCAACACCCGGCCTCATATGCAGTGGTTACTTCATAATCACTATAATGCTTGGTAACATAATCCTTCAAGACTTCAGGTCGAGGTGGCATACTGAAAGTCTTACCTGAAAACAAATCAGTAGCGCAATGAATCTTCCAGCTACGCTTGTGAATATCAATACCAATGAATAATTTAGACGATGCAGTTTGTTGAGTTTCCATATCTTTTGATTTTAGT
>CAYNMH010000157.1:0-5565 GCA_964398145.1 uncultured Flavimarina sp.
CTGGCCGTTTTGTAATGGGATACATTTGGCTTGATGCATAATAAAGTTCAGCTCGAAAGCTCAATCCGGTTCGCATTTTATCCTACCATCTTCCCGGGTTTGTCCTGCTTAAAGTCTGAGTGCAACCACACTCCTACCACACTGCAACCACACTCCAACCACACTTTACCACAGTTTTAGTGGTTGAGTATGGTAAGACTCAGGTTTTACTCTGGTAGCAAGGAGAAGCTGTCCCAAATCATTCCTGAGTATAGCCTGAACAAGGGTACAAGCATAGAGGATAAGAGGCTCCAAAGCTATTGCCCGTAGTTAGTTGAGCTAAGTATGGAAATCCTGCAACGAAGTCTGGAAAATTTCTAACAACTATTCCGGTTTAAGAATCCGGGGCCGGGGATTTTCAAAGCTGAGGATTCCGTTTTTCCAGCCTTTAAGCGGTTTTACAAGTTCCCGAATCGCCTGGGGTCCACTTTCCGCGTCTATAAGGATAAAGCTGGCGGGGCTTCCTTCGGTAACCTCATAGGGAACTTTAAGTATTTGGGCAGCATTGGAAGTAATCATATCAAAGACTTCTTCCAGCCGTTCGGTTTGGGAAAGCTGAATGACGTTTGCATATAAATTTCCCATTCGGCATAAATCGGCATCGCCATAAGGGGTAAATGGATTTAAGATGTTGTTGCTGGAAAGCGATGTGAGCACTCCCGCATCCCCCATTAAATTCAGATTGGTCACTCCTCTGGGAATGCGCTTTTCAGAGTCTCTTCCATTCAAAAATAAATCGGTAGCAGGCAGGGCTGTTAACGCAATTCCGGCATCAGCCAGCAGATGAGCCATTTCTATAAATCGCTTTTCCCCCATTGCCGCGAGTTTGGTTACGTGACCAATGGAAACTTTTCCCCGAAAGCCGCGCGCTTTCGTCACCTTACACAAATACGGAATAGACGAATTTTCAGGATCCAGATCAAAATCCAGGTGAAAATCTACGGGCACCTCATACGTTTCGCCCAGATCAAAAATAAGATCTATATGTTTCTCGGGGTTTTCATCTTTGTACGGGCAGCCGCCCACCCAGTCAGCCCCCTGCTCTAAAGCCTGTTCTAAAAACCCATACGTTTCCATTTCCTGGGTCAGACCTTCCTGAGCAAAGGCACAGAGCTGCAAATCCAGGGCAAAGGTGTAATCCTGTTTTAAGCGCAACATGGCCTCAAAGGAGCGCATTCCGGCCCGTGGATCGACCTCCACAAAACTGCGCATGAGCTGGGTTCCGTTTTTGATCGCTTTTTCAATAACGCTACTGCCGCGTGTATAAACATCTTCTTCTGTAAATTCCTTTTTCGCTTTGCTCACTTCATCAACCGCCTCCTCCAGCGTGCCTTCCTCAATACTGCAACGGTCTAAAATACAGGCCTTATCCAGATGGATATGGGATTCTACGTAGCCGGGAATGAGCAATTTCCCTTCACAATCTACCTCCTTACCTGCAAGCCTCACCTTAGGACCCAGCTCAGCCACTTTTCCGTTTTCTATTCTTAAAGCTAAAAGTCCGTCGCGGTCTCGAAGCCGAAAGTTTTTAAGAGTAAACTCCTTCATTTCTTTTTCCTTTTTGGCTAAAGTTAAACCTTAGCCTGCAGGGCTTTCGGGGATTTTGGAAAAGTTTAGGAGCAGATTAATGACGTGAATCTGTTTTCATATAAACTTTGGCTTGCTCAATCCAGTCTTTCGAATAATCTAAATAGCTATCCGGTTTTACCCCGAAGCCTTCATACTCTCTATATTTCCTAAGTCTTTTTGACGTTAAGGTCACTTTAAAGATTTTATTGGGTAATAGGAATGTGTCCCCTTTCAATTCATAGGCAAGGACCCCTTTGCTACGATCACCTAAAACACTAACCCGATCTAATTGTTGAAGCCGAATAACAAATTGCTCGGCGTTACTCGCCGTATTTTGATTAATAAGCACGGCAATTTTTCCGTTTTTAGCGTAGTCTTTTAAAAGCTTAAATAACAAATCGGAATTGCGGTCACCTCCACCCCCATTAGACCTTAAATCCACAATTAAATAAGGCGTGTTTAGTTTATTTTCAAGACTCTCATAAAAAGCCTCTGCATCACTCAAGGTAGGGTAAAAACCACTAAAGCTCTGTGCCTTAATATAGGTGAAATTTGTATTCAGAATTTTATGCACATAGGTCTTCTCTTCAAATTCCGGCTCCCAGTTATTAGGATGGTGAAGGTCCTTTTTAAGACTGAGACTAAAGAATTCGCCATGACCCCAACCACTATAAATCATACGGGGTGTTTTAGTGCTGTAATCACCCATTACGGCAGCAAAGCCTTCACCGCCAACAGGGATGAGAACACCTAGTAATTCTCCAGGTTCCCACAGCTTCAGTTCTGAATCCAGGATGATCATTTTGTAATTTGAGGAATCGCTTTCTCTAAAAACCCCTACTTGCAACTTGGATCCTGCATAATAAACACCCGCAACAGTGTCAAAGGCATGCCGTTTGAGTTCATTTCTCAATGCCAGGAGATCGCCCTCATAGTCTGGATAGCTGGTAAGCCTATCTTGTTTTGACTTAACAGAATCTACCCCATAAATCGTGTTATGCCGGTCATTAACCAGGAGCAGGGTCTTTGCCAATACCCTAAAGCAGTTGAAAGGGGATGTTTCTACGGAAGCTTCATTTAAAATAGCATTCACTTTGTTTTGAAACACCTGCGTTCTGCCCCGGTAATCATTCTTAAAGGCCGGGGTTTTCTTCAGTTTTTCAATTAAGAAGCTTAAATCCCTTTTACAGTTGCAGGTTTGTTCCTGAGCAATCAGTGAACAGGTAGAAAGCATAATTAAACAGAAAAAGTAAAGAGCAATTTTAATCTTGTAAGTGTCGTTCATCATTTCAATTTTGAAAAATTAGGATGATCAAATCTAGCAAGAGGATGCTGCTAAGCTTCTACACATAAAGGGGTTTGGGGTGAAACACCTTTAATTTGTGGCGAAATTAAGCTTTGCTTTTACTTCTGATAAATAGGTTTTCGAAACCGGACATTCCAGATCGTGAATCATGATTATTTTGAACTTTCCATTTTCTGGAATTACATATTTATAATGATCGGGATTGATGAGAAAGGAACGGTGCACCTGAAGAAGCTGAGGTAAATTGGACGCAACGGTGCTAAGCGTATTTCTAATCAAATGCTTTTTAACCCGATCGTCTTCGGTATAAGTGACCTCAACATAATTATCTGCACTGGTGACCATAATAAGCTGGCTCCATTGCAGACGAAAACCTTCATAATTTCCAGATCCGGCAATCGTGATTTTTTGTTCTTGCTGCTTTTTTTCGTAATAACGCCCCAGGCCATATCTTCCCGCGGCAACTATTGGCAAAACAACCAGAAGCGCCGGTGTATAAATCGCTTTTATAAAATAAAAAATGGTATAAGGATTAGGCTCATAGGGAACCACGACCAACAAATACACCATACGTACTGAGAAAAGACCGGTAAGCGAAAAAGCCAATAACATTAAAAGTTCTGATCCTATTTTCCAGGTCTTGTTATTTCCTGCATAAATCCAGGACTGTAACGGTAAAAGAAGGAGATAGCCCAAAGAAGCAACCAGACTGTAAACTGGCAAAAACAACCACTTTTCTTCGAAGTTCAATTGTCCTACATCCAGTGGTTCGGTTAGGAACAAAAAGAGGAATACCCATAAAAACAATCCTGCTGCAAGTACTACATGATGTTTTAGAACAGGGTCAAACGGATAGTACTTTTTCATACTTAGTCGAAATAGGGCTGTTGAGCATCACAGGCGGTCTTAAAAAGCTTCAACAACTGCTCCTCTAAAATACGGTCGGCTGAAAGCTGCGGCAGATCGTTCATAGCAAACCAGCCCACTTCACCGATGTCAAAATTGGGATCAAAGGAGCCCTCCACTATTTCACATAAAAAGCACAGCTTATACACATAATGCGTTTGCGGCGGATGCGGATACTCCCGTTTATCGAGCACGGCAAGCAGGCGTTTCACTTCGGCCTTAAAACCGGTTTCCTCCTCGATTTCTTTAAGTACATTTTCTTTCGGCGTAAGCCCAATATCTGCCCAGCCACCCGGCAACGTCCATCTGTTGTCAACGTTTTCCTTTACCAGCAAAACCTCTTGCTTATCGTTTAAAATGAGTCCGCGCACATCCACTTTGGGCGTGGGATAATCGGTTTCCGGAAGAAAGAAACCTTTAAGTTGTTCCACTTTTACATCTGTCAAAATACTCATCATTTCCAGAGCAAGGCCGCGCAGCTCTTCATAGCGCTCGGCATCGTAATTCTCCTTATTGAAGACCAGGCCGGCCTCGGCCAGGGATTTTATTTTTTTGATGGAATTGAGTAGGTTTTCAGAAATATCCATATCAACTATTGGTTTCTGAAGATCAGTGAAAGCAATACATAAAGCAAAATGATAAGCGGTATTGCCAGAAAAGTCAGCCAAAACAACAGAATGATTGCCAGCGCCAGAAAGCCATAGCGCACTTTATTTTCGGCCACTCCCCAACTTTTGAACTTTAGGGCGAAAAGCGGAATTTCGGCATTCAGCATATAGCAACTCAGGGCGGTAAGTGCCAGTAAAAACCAGGTGCTGGTGATCAGGGTTTCAGCAAGTGCATAATCCTGAAATTGGACGATGAGCGGCAAGCTTGTGATGAGCAGGGCGTTGGCCGGCGTGGGTAAACCAATAAACGAAGTGGTTTGACGGGTATCAATATTGAATTTCGCAAGGCGAAAAGCGGACGCCAGTGTAATCGCAAAACCCAAAAACGGAATTATCGAAATACTGTCCCAAGTCATTCCAGCTTCTACCCAGCGCTCACCGGTATTCCAATGTTCCAGCTTGTGCAGCATTTGAAACATCACCATCCCGGGCACCACACCGCTGGTCACCACATCCGCAAGCGAATCGAGCTGCAAACCCAGTTCGCCTTCCACCTTAAACATACGGGCAAAAAAACCATCAAAGAAATCAAAAAATATTCCCGCCACGACTGCATAAGCCGCATAATCCAGCTTACCGGTGGCAGCGAAAAAAACACCAAGCATCCCGCAAAACAGGTTGGCCATAGTAAATGCATTGGGAATGTAGTTTTTGATTGTCATCACACGAGTTTTGGTTAGTAGTAGATGTGCCGGAGGCTTATCAATTAAAGCAAGAGTTTTGGATCTAAAAATCCCGGTTACCGTGTAAAAATAGTTAAATTCTTTGTGGAGCCTTTACCCATTAAGAAGACCCTAACGAAATGGCTACTTAAACAACAGGCATTTTGCAACTCCTCATACTTAATCTTAAAAAAAATAGCGCCTGAAACGCTTTTATTAAAAGGCCTGGAATTTATAAATGCCAATGCTATCGGCTGAACTTGAATAAGGAGTCTACTTAAATAGGTATTTGTATAAATCTTTCTTTTGACTTATCCGGCCCTGAGCGATAGCCGAAGGGGTTCTTTGGAGAAGGAAACCGAGGGAGAGAGTTTCACGAACTCCAAAAGCAATAAACAACAGTGAGCTAAAGAAA
>CAYNMH010000158.1:0-5514 GCA_964398145.1 uncultured Flavimarina sp.
CGCTTGCCTTGCAGAATCTACTTCTTCCAGAAGTCTGGGTTTTTCTACCTGATTGAGATAGCTGTCAGTTACAAAAAGCTTGTTAGCGTTGATGACTGAATCAACCGCTAATGCCCTGCGTGTATAATACAGCTCCATCTCTGGATTCTGCCTCTTCTTGTTATAACCAATCAAATAAGTATAGACTCCTTTAAGCTCCGGATAAACCTCCTGATTTAGCGTGTAAACCGAATCGATCTTTTTAAAATAATCGTAAGCTAAAGCGGTCTGAGCATTCCTTTTAGCGATTTGTCCCAGATAGTAATAGGAAACCGAGACCACAGAAAGGTCCTCCGAGATTGCCGGCAATGCCTCCTTTAAAAGCCGTTCCGAATTTTCAAAATGACCTAGATAGTATTCATTGACCCCCTTGGAATGCAGAAAATCATAAAAGAACAGCCGGTCGGGAGTACTCAAGGTTTTGTTCAATCCGGTTTCGATAAGCAAACCTGCCTCTTCATACTTCTGTGCACGCTGATAAGCCAGTTGCAGATTATGCAGGGTGATTAAATAATCTTCCTGATATTCGGTTTCAAAATCAGGCAGTGATTTTAAATAAGCGATATGATTCTGATAGATTTCAATAGCCTTATGATAATTACCCCATCGATTTTGAAAGGCTCCCAGGGCCTGACTGACCTCAATTTCCTGTTCTTTGTTTTGGAGCAACTTCGCAAGATCGTAAGCTTTATAATAGGCTTTCAAAGAGTTCTGATAGGCTCCGCTTTCATAGTAATAATAGCCCTTTAGCATATAACCCAGGGCGGGATAGGTATAATTCCCACAGTTTTGAGAATACAGAATGATACTATCTGCGTATTTTAAATTCGTTTCGGCATCATACAGGCGTGCAGCGAAATCAAAAGCCCGTGCCACTTCAAAACTGTCCCTGGCCAATCGGGCTTTATGGAGATAGGCTTCCGTAATAAGTTGTTGCTGCCGCAAGGCTACGGCTTCATCATCATAAGCCGCTCTCAGTTCAGGAATGCTTAAGCTTTTAAGATAGTTTCGGTAGTAGCTGTCATGCACGTCCTTATTTTGAGGAACATACCTGTTCAGAATCCCCTGCTGCGGAAACCCCAAAGTCACAAGCCATATCCATATTCCAAACGACAGCATGATCCTTTACTTAGTTCCTAACTTATCAGTAGCTCCCTGTAAGACGCCTAGAGATTCTAGCTTGTAATTGTCTTTGATCTGAACATAGCTTACATTTTCAATGACTTCAGCTCCCAATTTCCGCTTCTCAAAACCGGCGGTCATTCCAAAATCAATACGTTCCATCTCCAATTCCTTCGCTCTTAAAATCGTATGATAAAGCAATTGCCTGTAGATCCCATATTCAGTGGCATATTCGTAATCAAGCCCAACTAGATTCGGCACGTAAGTTTTACCCGATTTATAACAAAACATTACGCCTAAGATCAAAGCGTGTTTGTCGTCATTATCATTGCGGAGTACAATGAATTCATATTCTTTATGGGCGTTCATACTCTGGAATAGCTGAATGGGATAAGTAAAGGTATTCAGCCCCAAATTGGCTTGTTTTACATTTCTATATAGCTGGTAGCAACGTTCGAAATCTGATTCATTCAGTAATGAGTGAATGGCAACCTGTACCTTTTCCCGGTAGGGAGCGATATCCTTTCTATAATGAACTCGTGATTTCTTACTCAGACTTTGTATATATCCAGCTTCATCCTCCCACTCAAAGTTGATATATTGAGCGGATTCCGGCATCTCCATCCGCACAAAGCCCTGTAAATTAAAATGCTTATGCAAAGGGTTGTCTTTCCTAAAATCCCGAAGCACAATCATTTCAGCCTCAAACTCCCGTTCGAGATCTTCCAGTACACGGAAAAACAAGTTTAAAGCTTCCTGCCAATCGGTATGATCAAAATCAAGATATAAATGATCGCCTTCGGTGATAAGTGAACCCAGACTCAACACCCTGGAAGTTAAATGATAGGGATTCATCTTACGCTCTTGTTCCAGATATGCAGATACCTCCTTTTTAGAGAAGATATCATCTTTCCACAGCGCACAAGTAAGATAAGTCATGAGTACAGGTTTCTGATTATGAAGAATGACTACATACCTAAACTCCCAGTTGTTTTCCTGCTCTTCATTTCCACTAAAGGATTCTTCCAATAATCTAAGACCCTCCCAATCGTATATGCTCTTCCCTCCCATATTGGTATTCCACAGTTTTTTATCGATGCTTGTAATGCTTGATTCCAGCCTGACTTGAAACTTGCCGGTATATTTTGAGGCATCCAAATTAACAGATGCTTCAGCATCCGGCAGTTTAAAAGCCCTCCGTACCCGTTGCAGGGAAGTATGCGTATGCTCGAGCGCGAGTTTATAGTTTTTGGATAAGGCATCCACCAGGCCGGTTATATCCTCAAGTTCGTTATGGGTGGAAATGGTGATGCGTACTCCGGTATTCTTAACAGGTACTGCAGGAAATATTCCCAGATTGGTGTAAAACCCATCCTGCATCATCAATTTAACCAGTTCATAACCCGTGGCGGGTGTTCCCGTGCCTATAAAATGTACCGGCGAATCATTGTGATCGATTAGTGGCAAATCCGTCTGGGATAGCAGCCTGTTAAAATGGTTTATCCGGTTTTGTAAATCCTGCTGCCGTTCATAAATCTCATCCGATAAGTGAATTTTGGAAGAAGCGATTGCCGCGGCCACAGAAGCCGGTTCCAGTTGGGCAGAAAAGGTAAGCGGACCTCCAAAGTTTTTAATCCGGGAATACAATTTTCGATCTGTAGTAACCACAGTTGCCCCGCTGGCACCGAAGGTTTTACTAAGGGTACCCACGAGCAAGACCTGTTTGGGCAATTCCTTGAGCACACTCATTACATACCCACTACCGTGTTTTCCCTTCCAACTCATGCCGTGAACATCGTCGAAATACAGATGCAATTGCGGGTATTTCCTTACCAGACCCATCAGTTCATCAATCGGTGCAAAATCGCCATACATGGAATACACCCCATCTGCGAGGTACCAAACCTTCTCTGCACGTTTCCCAAATTCCCGTAGTTTTTCTTCCAGCATATTCAGGTTATTATGCCTGATCATCTCTACCGGGATGCCGCGCGATTTCAAAACCTCCGTAGCGTGATGTACACTCCAATGCACCTGATGATCCAGAATTACCGCATCTTCATCGCGTATGGCTGCAGGCAAAACCGCCAGATGTCCCAGCGTACTGTTTTTGGTAATAATAACCGGGGTATTGTAAATAGCTGCCATATTATGCTCCAGTTCTTCATACAGCGGATGGGAGATGTAAGATTTGGAAAGCGGAAACTGAGTCCCACAGTCCCGAATAGCCTGAATGGCTGCTTCTTTAAGCCGGGGATCTTGCTCAAGGCCCAAATAGCCGGTGGTACCAAAGTGATAGTGTTTTTTCCCATCTATCTCCAGATACCTGCCACTAAGGGTACTACCGCTGGCATACAAATGAAGTACCCCTTCTTCTTTGGCGCGTACCATCACATCGTCAACCGAATCCAAAAAATTATTGTGTTTTATCTTTGCCATAAGAAGATAGATTTTAAATTTGATAGGGAAGCTAGATAATTATTCTCTGGCTTATCCTTTCTCCCCCTACGCGAATACTTTTTAATCCCTTAGAGACAACTTTTTATCCCTTAGAGACAAATAGTTGCCTCCAAATGGTATTAAACTATCACAAAATCCCTTAGAGACAAGTACTTATAAAATTTGTCCCTTTTATTTATTTTAATTTGTTGTGGATTATGACTATGCACGATTTTTTAGAAACCGATTACGCCAGATTGCGAATAGAAGATTCGATCCTGGTTTTTGAATATAAGCCTACCCGAATACGAGGCATCGAGCTTGCCAGGCGTATTGTATCAGATCGTATTCAATTTCAAAAAGGCCGTGCTTATCCGGTTTTATGCGATGCCCGCAGACTGCTGGATGCAGATAATATCGCCCGGAATTTTCTAGCTTATGAAGGCACGTTGCTGACTAAAGCTATTAGTTTTTTGGTACAGCCTATTCACAATAAAACGCGGGCAGAGTTTTTTGTACAGTCTAATACTCCTCTGGTCCCTACCGGAATATTCACGAAAGAAGAGAAAGCCAGGGCTTTTTTAAAGCCCTATATCTAATCCTTTTGATGAATTAGAGCACACAATTATAAACAGTACCGGTATGGAAACACAAACGAATGCAGACGACCAAAAACGCCTATCCCTCATTAATAAAATGATTATTGAATTGGGAGGAGAGAATTTCAATTATCGTGTTCCCACTACTTCAAAAAATGACGTGATTGAAGCCATTGCGGTTTCAATCAATATGCTTGCCGATAAACTATCAGAATCCTATAAAAACCGCTATTTGGTACACAGCAGGGAAATTTTTGAACATCTTACAGATCTTAGTTTTATTCTGGATAATCAGTTTAAAATTGTTCAGGTTACTTCAACATACAATGAATTTGTCAGCATTAAAAAATCTCAACTCGCTGGTATGCCTTTTTTAGATTTACTGGACAGGGAGTCGCAGGAAATTTGGGAATCGGCTACCATTACCGCAAAGTATCCTCAGAAATTACATCTAAATCTTACTACCAAAAAAAAGCTTACCCAGCCACTTACTTTTTTTCTTAACGAATTAATTCCTATAGAATCAGAGTCGAGATATCTACTATCAGGAGTACGTACGGTAAATATTAGGGAACTTACAAACAGCAACGCGCCTGATTCTGATGAACCACTTTATGATTACAGTAAATTTTTAGACTTATCAGATTCGGTTCTAAAAGATGAAAAAGACATCAGCATCATCAAGCAAATACACGCGCATATTGAAAAGAACAGGGCTGATGCATTAGGTTCCTTGCAAAAACTTGCTAATGATTTTGGCACCAATGAATTTAAACTTAAAAACGGATTTAAGGAACTTTATGGGATCACGGTATTTAAATTTCAAATGGAAGAACGGCTCAACTACGCCAAAACGTTAGTTGAGTCTTCTTCTATTCCTGTCAAAGCTATTGCAGAGATGATGGGATTTAAGACCCTTGCCCATTTTTCACGTTCCTTTAAAAAGCGTTTTGGCAGCAACCCCCGTGAAATGCGCAAATAAATAGCCTGATATCATACCTATAAGGTTTCCAAAGAGAAAATAGTGTTGATTTTGAGATAATAAAGGGAGAATTACATCCATTAATTTTTAAAATAATCCCTTAGAGACAAGTCGCTTTCAATATTGTCAAGTATTCTTTCGGAACTTGCAGTAAAGTTCTGATATGCAAACTTTAAAGTCTCAAAATACAAACATCAACCTGGGTATATCTCTGGTGCTTAGCCTGCTCTGGATGTATGCTGCTACAGCCTAGCTTTTAGAATTTGACCAGTTTACAATACAGATGAGTCAGGTAAGCTTTCTAAAACCATTTGCTGGAGTACTTACTTGGAT
>CAYNMH010000159.1:0-5476 GCA_964398145.1 uncultured Flavimarina sp.
GACCCGAATTGGGGTTAGCGCCATCCCAAAAGTAATTGATGGTTTGTTTTTGTACCGAATCTAAAAGGGCTTCATCAGAAATCGAATCGGAAGTCGCCATGGCAACTTCCTGATTCTGATTTTCTGTTTTTGATTCTTTACATCCTGGCAGGGATAACAGAATCAATCCAACTAAAAATAAACGCATGTTTTTTTTCATAATTACCAACCCGGGTTTTGAGTCATTTCGGGTGTTTGAAGAAGTTGTTCGTTAGGAATAGGGAACAGGTTCATACGTGGCTCAAAGGTTTTTCCGTCCGCAGCCATCGCTTCGGCAGCCTGACCGGTGCGAATAAGATCAAACCAGCGGTCATGTTCCATCGCTAACTCCAGGCGTCTTTCTTTCCATATTACGCGGCGCAGTTGTCCCTGATCTGTAGTCGTTACATTAGGTAAATCTACCCGAGTACGTACCCTGTTTAAAGGTGTAAGCGCAGCAGCAGATTGTCCCAGTTCATTTAATGCTTCGGCACGTATTAAAAGAATTTCTGCAAAGCGTAATACGCGTATATTTTTATCACCATCAGACTGACCGGCGTTTGCAGAAGAATAAGCTTTTTCATTATAACGCGGATTTGCAGCAGCAGGATTTACCTGTCTGCCATCCCAGAGGGTTTCCCCGGCAAAAATGATGGTCGCATCCCTGCGAATTTCATCGCCTTCTGCATTAAAAGCGTCTTCCAGGTTTTGAGAGGGAGTATTGAAACCCCAGCCCCAACCTTCTGCGCCACGAGCACCCTGTACTTGTGAATATTGGTTTACACCATGAGCAGGTTGCTCGCCACGAGCCTGAATTTCAAAAACAGATTCTGGCCCATTTTCGGTAGATTCACGCCATACCGTTGCATAATCTGGCTCTAAATCATACTGACCTGAAGTCATAACCGTATTAGCCATATCAGCTGCTTCCTGCCATTTTTCCTGATATAAATACACTTTTGCTAAAAGACCCTGAGCAGAACCTTTTGTAGCTCTACCAATATCCTGACTTGCATAATCATTCTTAAGCGGTAATGCGGCTATAGCATCATTTAAATCTTGTTCAATTAGGGCGTAAACCTCTTCTTCAGGCGCACGTCTAACTAAATCCTGACTTTGGATGGGTACCGGACCAAAAGCACGTACCAGCCAGAAATAGTTAAGAGCTCGTAAAAATTTAGCTTCACCAATGAGGCGCTCTTTAGGGGCAGAACTTTGCCCTTCATAAAGCTGTGTAAATTCAATAGCCTGAGATGCACGTCCAATGGTTTTGTACCACTGCGTCCACATGTCCCGGATAGATGGCGCTGTAGAAGTATATGTTAAACCATCCAGAAGGTTTTTGTCTGCACCGGTATCTCCGGGAGAACTTCCTTTGTCTGAATTATCAGAAATCATGTCTGTAATTCCCAGATAGGGAAATGCATAAACAAAATCGGTATGCATCCCGTAAACCCCGGTGACAAAGTCGGCAGGTTCAAAGTTTTCTTCGCTGCCTTCAGCTACCGAATCTACAATTTCAACATCCTCAACGTAATCGTCGCAACTGATTAGGCAACACGCTATCGATGCGTAGAAAATTCCTAGTTTGAGTTTTATATTCATAGTCCTTGTTTTTTTAAATTATAATTTAAAGCTAGCTCCTACAATAAAGGAACGTGTGGTTGGGTATGCTGAAAGTTCTATACCCGTGGTACCTGTAGGATCTCCATTTTGATTTAATTCTGGCGTAAAGCCTGAATATTGCGTGAACATAAATGGATTCTGAAGCGTAACATAGAGTCTGGCGTTATTAATTATCGAAATTTCAGGAAGTGTATATCCCAAAGTGATATTATTAATTCGGAAATAGTCTCCTTTTTCTAAGTAAAAATCGGAAGCCTCATTGTCTCTGTTGGCTCCAGGAACAGTATTGCCACCGTTTTCGGGAGTCCAACGATTGTCAAACATGCTTTGTGGAATATTATTACCAATATTGTAAACGCTGTTTAACCCGTTATAAACGTAGTTTCCTCCAACTCCAAACCCGGTCACACTAAAGTCAAAGCTTTTATAATTAATTCCTAAGTTGATTCCATAATTGAAGGTTGGAATGTATGATCCTTGATAGGTTTTGTCACGATCATCAATTATCCCATCATCATTTTGGTCAACATAGCGCAAATGACCTGGTTCGGCAGTTCCCAGTGAAGCGTTATTGTCGATCTCATCCTGAGATTGCCAAATACCGTCTGTTTCATACATCCACCATGCGAAAACGGGTTCACCTTCAACGAGTCTTTTGGTTATAATTCCGTTATTTAGACTACCACCAATGGCACCGTCATACGCTGGCTTTACGTTTTGTACTTCGTTTTGATTTGTAGAAAAGTTTAAGCCTATATTGTAACTAAAGTCTGAACCGATATTGTCCTGCCAATTCACAAGAAATTCAAAACCAGTATTTGAGATTTCTGCCGCTTCATCAAAGAAGTTGTTCAAAAATTCTGAATTACGTACCGGCCTTACATTTAAAATAGCATTGGTATTTAATCTGTTATAGTAATCAATGGTACCTGACAGGCGTCTGTTTAAAAGAGCAAAATCAAACCCTACTTCCCATTCTTCGGTAACTTCCCAGGAAATAGGTCTTGCGGGAGAACCTAACGCTGCTCCTACTATTAAGCTTTGAGCCGGGCCAAAAACATAGTTGGTATTTCGGCTACCCGAACCTGTATTGATTTGTTGAATATTAAAGGGTACAGACTGGTTACCTAACTGTCCCCAACCTGCAAATAGTTTTAGATTGTCCAGAAAACTGTTATTCTCCATGAACGCTTCGTTAGTAAGGGTCCAACCCACACTAACCGCCGGGAAAACTCCAAACTGATTGTCATCACCGGTAATAAAATCACTTGTGCCATCTCTTCTAACCACTCCACGCACATAATAGCGCTGGTCGTAATTGTACTCAAAACGGCCGAAATAGGATTGTAAATTAGTACTCTGAAAGGTATCTCCATCTGCTATATCCTGGAAAAGCTGAGAAGTCTGATCGCCCAAATTACGAAGGTTTCGTTGTGGACGCACGTCATAAGCCTGAGCAAAAGTAAATTCACCACCCTGATAGTTCTCACGGCTTAATCCCACAGTTGCACTTAAATTATGCTTATTAAATTCTTTTGTGTAGGTTAAGAAACCTTCTACGTTCCATCTATAGGATTCAGTTCTTCGTAAGGAATACGAGTTATTTGCATATTCAGTAGATACTACTCCATCTCCATCAGGATCTGTGCGTTGAAGATCGAAAAATTCTTCTGTTCTTCGGGGGTCAGCATTAAGCCATTGATCTCGTATATCGTTAAAATCTCTGTTAGTAGAATAAAATTTGGTAGCACCAAATCGGGTAGTAAGCATTAAGTCATCTGTAATATCAAGTTCTGCTGCAATCTGACCTTGAAGAGTGGTCGTGTTGATTTGTTGATCAGCATAAAAAACATCATTTACAGGGTTCCCTGCATTATTCAATACCTGTACTGATTCTCCCGGTGCTGCTTCAAAAGTTACAATTCCTGTTGTTGTATTGACATAAGGACGCCCAAAACGGCCATTATCATATCTTACCGGTACGAGAGGAATCTGTCCGTAAGCTCGGTTAAATGCTCCAAAAGGTTTTGGTGTTTCATTGGTATAAGCAATATTCAGGTTTTGAATAATACGCACTTTGTCGTCAAATAAATGGTACGTGTTATTATTACGTATGGTTCCGCGCTGAAACTTCTGTCCTTCCAAAATACCCTGCTCTTCAAACAAGTTATAACTCAGGAAGTAATCTATATTTTCTGAAGCACCTGATACCGAAAAACTATTATTAGTTATAAGGCCCGTTTGTAAAAGTTCATCAAACCAGTCTGTATTATAACGTTGATTTGGCTCTAATAAGAATGACCCAATAGAAGTCTGTCCTTCATTAAAATAAGTTATGAAATCGTCTGCACCGGCCATTTCTACTCTATTAAGTATTGTTTTTGCGCCATAATAGGACTCAAAAGAAAATACGGGTTTGCCTTTTTTACCTTTTTTAGTGGTGATCAAGATTACACCATTTGCTGCACGTATACCGTATATGTTTGCATAGGATGCACCTTTTAAGAAGTCAATAGATTCGATATCATTAGGGTTAATGCTTCTAATATCTGTTAGCGGCTGACCGTCAACTACATAAAAAGGAGATCGACCACCTTCTGCAGTACCCAGACCACGCATCAAAACTGTGGGAGTAGCACCAGGCGCATCGTTTGCAATAATATTCACCCCGGCAACCTTACCCTGAACAGATTGTATGGCGTTGTTTGCAGGTTGTTTAGTGATTTCTTCACTATCAACCGATACGATAGCACCTGTGATATCAGATCGCTTTTGATTACCATATCCCACAACAACTACTTCGTCGAGTTCGCTGGTTTGATCTTGCAACGCTACATTATATACGTCGTCATTAGTAATGGAAAACGTTTGCGTTTCAAAGCCTAAATACGTTATGCGTACCTGGTCACCAACGCTTACATCTAGTGTGAAGTTGCCATCAAAATCTGTAGTTGTATAATTTTCTTTATCAACTACTTTCAATTCTGCCCCGGGTAGCGGCACGTCTCGGGTGTCGGTTACAGTACCCGTAATGGTTTTAGTTTCCTGGGCTGTTAAGGATAGTGTAAACAGACTCAGGAAAAGCAAAAAGCTAATTTTACATTTCATATACTTTACTTTTTAGAATTGGATTTTAAATTCTGAGTGTGAATATAGGAGACTAAAAATCCAATAGGACTACATAAAAAATACATCAAAATGTTAATGAATCACAAACAATTGATTGTTAAGCGGTTGTATATTGTTAATAGAAATTTACAACGTTTTCGAAAAACGTTTGATGTAGTAATGAGAAAGTAGAAAATCGCCAACAAGGCAATTGATGTATGAGAATCTAGTAATTTTTAATCAGGTATTTTGATAAATTCTTACCGCTATTTAAGCCCAATTTTTTGCGTAGCCTATAGCGATGAATTTCTACTCCTCTTACAGAAATAGCCATGAGAGGAGCAATTTCTTTTGTTGCCAAATTCATTTTTAAGTAAGCGCACAACTTTAAATCTTTTGAGCTTAATCCCGGGTGGTTTTCCAGTAATTTTTGAAAGAACTCGTCATTAATTTCTTTAAAGGTAGTTTCAAAAACCTTCCAGTTATCCTTGGCATCTATAATATGATTAATCTTACTTTGAATTTTTTCTACCTTTTTCGGATTACTACCTTTATCCTTTACTTCTTCCAGCTCATTCTTAATATCGATTAGACTGCTGTTACGCTTTGCTGCGAGATAAGTAGTATTTGCAAGTTCTTTGCGTTTGGTGTTTATTTCCTGCATCAATTTGTTGCGCTCTGCAAGCTGATTTTTTCGTTCCTGTTCTTTGATAAGCTTTTGCTC
>CAYNMH010000160.1:0-2691 GCA_964398145.1 uncultured Flavimarina sp.
GCGTTTCACGAGGTCATTCTCGGCGAGGGCACCGTAACCTTGCCCATTTTGGAAGCACAGGTTGACGCTTACATCGCGGAGCGGGTTAAAGGTTAATTGTTAAGGGTTGATGGTAAAAGAAATGCATCACAACAATTTCGACAAATATGAATCCCCGTTTTATTTTACAAATAACTATTAACATTTAACGAATAACGAGTAAAGAATGTCCATCCACACTTTTCAATGTATAGACGCGCACACCTGTGGAAATCCGGTGCGTGTGGTTAAAACCGGCGGTCCCGAGTTGGTTGGTAAAACCATGAGTGAGAAGCGCCAGCATTTTTTAAAGGAATACGACTGGATACGCAAAGGACTCATGTTTGAACCGCGGGGACACGATATGATGAGCGGCAGTATTTTGTTTCCGTCCCACGACCCTGCAAACGACTTTGCCATTTTATTTATAGAGACCAGCGGTTGCCTCCCTATGTGTGGTCACGGAACCATAGGCACCATAACCATTGCTATCGAAGAAGGCCTTATCACTCCTAAGGTGCCCGGTAAGATCAGGATGGAGGCACCGGCAGGTCTTGTGGAAATAGAATATCAACAAACCGGAAACAAGGTAGACTGGGTAAAGCTCACCAACGTAAAAAGTTATCTCGCGGCTCGCGATTTAACTATTGAATGCCCGGAGCTTGGCGAACTTAAATTTGATGTCGCCTACGGTGGAAATTACTACGCGATTGTTGATCCGCAGAAGAATTTTAGCGGGGTGCACGATTTTTCCGCTTCTAAAATTATTCAGTTGAGTCAGGAATTGCGTCAGCGCATCAATCTGAAGTACCCCGATCATTTCATACATCCTGAAAATGATACCATACGTGATGTCAGCCATATGTTGTGGACGGGAACACCTATTGATCCAACTTCTTCGGGGCGCAACGCAGTATTTTATGGTGACAAAGCCATTGACCGCTCGCCTTGTGGTACCGGGACATCGGCGCGTGTTGCGCAGTTACACGCAAGAGGTTTGCTACAGGCGCATACCGATTTTATTCACGAGAGTTTTATCGGTTCTAAGTTTATTGGGCGTATTGAGCAGGTAACTACGCTGGGTAATTTCCCCGCGATTGTACCCAGTATAAAAGGCTGGGCCCGTGTTTACGGATATAATACCATGACCATCGATACCGAGGATCCGTACGCTTTTGGGTTTCAGGTGATCTGATTATTAAAAATTGATTTTAAAATGAAAAAACTGACTTTGCTTTTCGCAGTATTTGGTGTCCTGAATGCTTTCGCCCAGGAAAAAATGACCAAAGCCGATTATCAGCGGGCTATTGATTATACTTACGGAAATCTGATAAACAAAAAAGTATTTAACCTAAAGACCGAAGTGCATACGCTTGACGACGACTCAGGTATTTGGTTTTTAAAGCATGATACGGGCAAAAAAATGTACCTCAATCTCACTTATGAGAATCAGGAAATTACTCCATTATTTGACCACGTTAAACTGGCGGAAGCTCTTTCTAAAGAGTTAAATATTAACGTGGAAGCAACAGATTTAGATCTTTCCCGCTTAGATCGGAAGGAGGGGAAACTTCATTTTGCGTTTCAGAGGAAGTCTTTTTCGTGGGATAATGATGCCGATAGGCTTAGTTTGATCGATGCTCAAAACGGAAACCGCCGTGATGCCTGGCGCAACCGCGACCGAAGTGCTTCAACTTCACCAGACGGTAAGTGGAAAGCTTTTGTAGAGGAGCATAATTTGTATATAGAAGATACGGAGTCTGGTGCTAAAATTCAGCTTACAACTGATGGTGAGCAAGGCTACGACTACGCAAGCAGTATTGGTTGGTACGACATTATTGAAGGCGAAGGTACCGAGCGCCCACCGCACTTTGACGTACAATGGTCGTCCGATTCCAAATACCTGGTGACGCAGGTGGTTGATACCCGCAATGCCGAAAAAATGTATTTGCTGGATTACAGCATAGACAGTTTATATAAACCGAAATTGCTGAGTTATTACCGGGGTTCGCCCGGCGATACCACAATGGTGACTTACAAGCCGGTATTTTTTGATGTGGAAACCAAAGAACAACTCGATATTGATCTGCCCAAAAAAATACACGTAAACAGCATCTGGTTGAAGTGGATGGATGATGAGCCGCACAAAATGATCGCCTCCTATCGAAGCCGCGGCTATAAAGACCAATACTTGAAAGTGGTTGATCTGGATGCCCAAAGCATAAGTCCGCTTTATGAAGAAACGGTTAAGACCAGTATTGATAATTTTGAGTTTCGCGAAGTTGAGGGTTGGCAGGACCTCGTTGTGCTTTCAGAGCGCAGCGGCTGGAAGCAGTTGTATCTTTTGAATAAAGAAAACGGGAAACTAAAACCGCTTACAAATGGAGGTTTTGTGGTCAACGAGATTGCACAAGTGGATGCTAAAAACAAGCAGATTTATTATTTGGCTTCCGGCGTTGATGCCGATGCAAACCCGTATCATCAGCAACTTTTCAAAGTTTCGCTAAGCGGAAAAACCGTAAACCTTACTCCCGAATCTCTCAATCACGATATTCAGCTTTTGGAAGACTCCGATTATTTTGTAGACGTAATTTCGGCTATAGATCAACCTTCCAGAACGGTTCTGCGAAGTAAAAAGAATGGAAAAATTCTTAAAACACTTACTGAAGCTCA
>CAYNMH010000160.1:2791-5384 GCA_964398145.1 uncultured Flavimarina sp.
ACAAAGAACCTTTGTGGGACTATAATATCGATTAACATGAGTAAAAAATGTGTGATTATTGGCGGTGGGATTATCGGCTTATCCTGCGCCTATTATTTGCAGAAAAGTGGTCACGAGGTAACGGTGATTGATCAAAGCGCAATGGATGCCGGGGCATCCTACGTAAATGCCGGTTACTTAACGCCCAGTCACATCATTCCATTAGCGGCACCCGGTGTGATGAAGCAGGGTTTAAAATGGATGCTCAGCAGCAAGAGTCCGCTTTACATCAAGCCGCGTTTAAATGCTGAATTTTTAAAGTGGTCGATGGCATTCAATAACTCCTGTTCCAAAGAAAATGTAGCTAAAGCCATTCCGGCGATTCGGGATATCAATTTGCTTTCGCGTGATTTATATCATGATATTAAAGAGGCTGAAAAGTTCAATTTTCAGCTTGAGAAAAAAGGCTTGCTGATGCTGTGCCAAAGCGAGCGTATGCTGGAAGAGGAAGGGCATACCGTAGCCCTAGCCCATAAAGAAGGCTTACCGGCAAAAATGCTGAGTGCGGAAGAAGTACAGCAAAAAATGCCTGATGCGAAGCAAAACATAAAAGGCGCCGCTTATTATGAATGCGACTGGCATACTACACCCGGCGAATTTATGCAGGAGTTTAAAAGCCTTTTACAACAAAAGGGAGTTCAGTTTTTAAAAAATGAGCAGGTAACCGATTTTGAAAAGCAGGGCGAAAAGATCACGAAAGTTCAAACCCAATCGGGCAGGCAGATTGAAGCCGATGAGGTGATTCTAGCTACCGGAGCCTGGACGGGAACTCTGAATAAAAAACTAAATCTGAATATTCTGATGCAGGCCGGTAAAGGCTATCGCATCAATTCTACCACAGAAACCGGAATCACGCTGCCTTCGATCTTGTGCGAGGCTAAAGTAGCTATTACACCTATGAATGGTTTTACGCGTTTTGCCGGGACTATGGAAATCGCCGGGATCAATCACAACATCAACAAAGCTCGGGTAGATGCTATTGCCGAAGCCGTACCCCGTTATTTTGAAAATGTATCAATCACCGAAACCGAAAAGGCAGATGCGCAGTGCGGTTTACGCCCGGTTACTCCGGATGGTTTGCCGTATATCGGCCGTACCTCAAAATGGAAAAACCTCACGCTTGCAGCCGGTCACGCCATGATGGGCTGGAGTCTGGGGCCTGCTACCGGACTGCTGGTTTTTGAAGTGATTAATGGAACAAAGCCTTCGCTGGATTTGAGCGTGTACAATCCGGATCGAAAATTCTAGGGGCTTGCAGCCTTATCCCCAGTCAATTTTCAAAAGGAAATGGGGAGAGTCGTCTGGCTTCTACATCCCACCAAACCTCCCTTCAAAGGAAGGCTTTATTTTTTGGTAAGAAATCGGAATAGCCCTGTATAAAGTAATCTCGGTCCAAAAGCTTTTTAAAAGAAAAGCTATTGTAAGACTACCCAAAAATTACAACAACTTACTCTGGCGTTTGTAAAACGCGTCCTGCTGTTTTTGCATGAGTTCGCGCGCCATTTTCTTTTTGTAGTTGTAGAGTTCTTCTTCCTGAGCTAGATCGCCGTAGACTTTGTCGTTTAGCACATTATCCGCATCGATGAGGTTACGACGCTGGTTGGCTTTTTGAGTCGCCCACGATTTGAGTTCGCCTTCAGCATCGGCCAGTTTTAAGTCGTATTCGCCGCGAGGTGAAATCAGTTTGGCAAAAATTGGTGTGGTTTCAATGGCCAGAAAGAGCAAAAAGATAAAGAACGAAGGCAGCCAGGGCAATTCGTCTAAAGCTTCAATACGGGCCATGAGTCCGTCAAAATTATCAATGATCGGCTGGGTTTCGGCAACCCGGGTGTCGTATACGGTTGCTAATTCGGTTTTCTGGGTTTCAAGCGCGCCGATTTTTTCGGCATTGGTTTGCTTCAGTTGTTGCAATTCGGCCAGGGCAGCATCGTGCTTGTCCCGCTTTTCTTTATAAACCGGACCTTTACCCAATCTGCCGGTACCTGAAGTTCCTTCCGCTTCGGTGATATACGTGTCGTAAAGTGCATTGACTTCGGCTTCCTTGGTCGTGATTTCGGTTTTCAGATCTTCAATTTGCGTATCCAGAGCAGTGATTTCAGGAGTAAACTGGTCTGCAATCTGGTTTTGATTGGCGAGGGTGAGATCGTTCTTTTGTTCGAGAAGAACACGATCAATTTCTTTTTCGAAGATTTTTAACTCCAAAGGCTTGGCGATAACCACAGCGATGATTAATGCCAAAATTAAACGGGGTACAGCCTGTAGAAATTCGTCTAAAAAGTTATCCCGTTTTTTGAGGGTTGAAACGATAAAGCGATCCAGGTTGAAAATGAGCAAACCCCATAAAAACCCGAAGCCTATGGCGATGGCTACGTTATCAAAAACGGTGTACAGCGCGTATCCCGAAGCAATAAAAGCCATTAAAGCGGTAAAGAACACCGTGGCGCCAATACCGGCATATTTATTTTGCTCGCCGGGAGCGCAGGTGTCTAATAAGGCGTGATCAGCGCCCGAACAAAGAATAAAAAATTTTTTAAGCATAGTTTGATGATTGATG
>CAYNMH010000161.1:0-5302 GCA_964398145.1 uncultured Flavimarina sp.
GATTTTATTAAGCGCGTTTTTGGATATCCCCGAAACAAAACCATTGATACAGATCAAACAGGTGAAATCGAAGTTTATAATTACAGGCCTTACTATGATATAATAGATTTTGATTTGGTTTTTGTTGATGGAATACTAACCAGATACGTCATTTACAAAATATAAGCGCTTACTGAATCGCATACTAAATCGAATACTAGAACAGCAAATTTTCATTTATAAAACGCTGCAAACCTTTTGTTTACGTTTCATATTGACAGCTTAGCGGATTCATAACCCGGAGGTCGGGGGATCGTGCCCCCCTCTCGCTACACAATAATCAGGCAGTGACATTAATTTGTAGCTGCCTGACTCACGAAGGGTACAACATAGGTAAAACTTTAACATTTTTAACACTTCAAAAAGGCCTTTGATTACCAATTTAAATTATTTGTCTACAAATAATATTAAATAGAATAATTTAGAATTTAATACCTAAAAAAGATTCAGTTTTATTTTAATTTCTCTCTTTAATACATCTGAGTATCATCTAGAATGACAGAGAAAGGCTGTATTCGAACTCCTATTTTTAAATCATAACAACCTTCTTTTGTTAATAAGTCTTCAAAACCTATTCTGCCTAATTTTATTTGATAGGATTTGATATTAGCAAATTTCAATATTTCCTATAATCAATTTTCTGCTCGATTATTCATTTGTAAATAACTACTTCCTTCAAAAACGGTATTACATCGTCCCCTTTTATACTTTTAGTTCAGGAATTCAAACATAAACAGACAAAGCGCTTTGTTCTCTATTCACTTTAAAACCGAATACGATGAACAACATTAATTTAGACGAAAGGCTGGCACGCATTGAATCGCTATTACTAGCCAACAAAAAGGTACTCACCCTTGATGAAGCCTGTGACTATACAGGAATGTCTCGGAGCTATTTGTACAGATTAACTTCTTCGGGTATTATTCCGCACAGTAAACCCAGTGGTAAGCTTGTCTATTTTGAACGCGAAGAGCTTGAGCGGTGGTTATTACAGAATAAAAAGAACTCAGAAACAAGTTCTAAAGACCCGTCTACCTATTCAAAGAGTCCAAAAATTTCATAGACCCGTAAAACCAGAGCTATGGAAAACAATAAACTCTATCAGGTTACGGACCCTAAAAAGAAGACCGTTTACGATTATGCCAGTGAATATCTGTTTGAGAAATACGATATTCTTTACAACGAAATCTCTCACGATTTTCAAATATCGCTGAAACAAAAAAAGCACTGGAGCTATCTAAACTTGAATTCGCTTATTATCGAACTGACCAAAGCCGGGATCGATATTAGTACTTCAAAGCTGGAGATTCTAATTAAATCCGAACTTATCGAAACCTATAATCCGATACGAGAATATTTTGAATCACTTCAGGGTTGGGATGGTCAGGATCATATCGAAAAGCTCGCTTCTTTTGTTCCGCTTTACGAGCACGAGGTATTTGTCTACCACTTCAAGAAATGGCTGGTAAGAGCTATCAAATGCGCTCTGGAGCCTGCTTATTTCAACAAGCAGGCCCTGATCATCAGCCATAGTGGTCAGAGTTCAGGTAAATCAACCTGGTGCCGCTACCTCTGCCCTCCGGAATTGGCAGAATATATGGCGGAAGATATCAATAGTGATAAAGATGCCCGTATTCAACTCTGTAGAAACTTTCTCTACAATCTCGATGAGCTGGCTGTACTTTCAAAAAATGATGTCAATGCACTTAAAGCTTTTTTCTCAAAAACCTTTATCAATGAACGCTTGCCTTATGATCGAAAGAACACCATTCTTCCTCGCATTTGCTCTTTTGTGGGTTCGACCAATATGTCTTCCTTTTTAAATGATGAGACCGGTTCGGTACGCTGGCTCTGTTTTGAACTTATGGGACCTATAGACTTCAACTATAAAAAGGAAGTTGCTATTGCTGACGTCTGGAGCCAGGCTTATCATCTGGCCTATAGAGATCCAAACTTCAATCCGGAATTAACGGTAAAAGATGTGAATGAAAATGAGGAACGCAATCAGAAGTACACTAAAATGACTACTGAACAGGAACTCATTGCGAAGTACTACGAAAAGTCTACCGATCAAAAGGATTTTGTGACGGCAACAGATATTATGGTAAGTCTTAACTGTCTGAATATACGCATCAGTCAGATCAATCTGGGACGCGCCCTCTCAGGCTTTGGTTTTCAAAAGATCAAACACCCCAAACGTAGAATTTACGGCTATTTAGCAAAGCGAAAGTTTATAGAATCACCCTATGAATTAAGCTGATGAAAGAAAAAAGAGTAAATCCTCTTACCATCCTACCACAAATCTTCTAAGACCCTATAAACATTAGGCTCATTTGTGGTAGGATCTTTAGAAATCATCTTACCACAATCCTACCCAACTTACCACAATTGTGTGGTAGGATGGGTAGGATGAAAAAGCAACCTACCCCGCTTCTCAAGTCCCGTATTTACTGGGATGGGTAAGATGGTAGGATGTTTTGAGATTTTTAAACTAGTTACAGATGAAAAGAAAAAAACTATCGTGTGAAAGTGCCCGAAAAATACCCATCGTTGAGGCGCTGGGATTTTTAGGACACCTTCCCACTCGCAATTCGGAAAAGGAAGCCTGGTTTCTGAGTCCCCTGCGGTCAGAAACTCAGGCATCCTTTAAAGTTTCCAAAATATTAAACTGCTGGTACGACCACGGAATCGGTAAAGGCGGAAACTGCATCGATCTGGTTTGTGAACTCTCCAAGGTATCTGTCAGAGGTGCCTTAGAAATTTTAGCTCAGGTTAGTACCGGGAATGATAAACTTTCAATACGAGAACGAAATAATTCAAAGGAATCTGGAATTGAAATCAAAAAGGTACAATTCATCCAACATCCGGCTCTAGTACAGTATTTGAACGAACGAAAAATTAGCCGGACAATAGCTAATACTTTTTGTAGGGAGGTTCACTATAAAATTAATGATAAATACGGTTTTTCCATTGGACTCAAAAACAAGTCTGAAGGTTGGGAACTTAGAAACACCTATTTCAAATCATCCAGCTCACCAAAAGATCTGACCTGTATTAAAAATGAGTCTCAGTATTTAATAGTTGTGGAGGGAATGTTTGATCTCCTGTCACTCAATACAATCTATCCAAATCTTAAACGTGAAGCTGATTTTCTGATCTTAAACTCTATTGCTTTTACGAATAAAGCACTTGTCCATTTTGATCAGTACAATGCTATTGAACTGTATCTGGATCAGGATAAAGCCGGTAGAAAAGCTACCGCATTCTTCCTGAATCAAAATCCCAATTGTATCGATAAATCTCCATTCTATAAAGCTGAAAAAGACTTAAATGCCTGGCTGATGAAAACCGATTAAAAATGATTTCTGGGAAGCAGGGCAAGATGTGTGGCTGTGGCCACAATCTTGCTTTGCTCCCGATGGTTGCAAAGAAAAATAAACGAGCGATGAAACGAGCACTTATTAAATTTAGATGTAGCGTGTATGAGAAAAAACTACTTAAGGTAAAAGCAAAAGCTGCAGGCTTAAGCCTGAGTGCTTTTTGCAGAAAATGCCTAATGGATCAACAGATCACTGCGCGGATGAGCGAAGAGCATATCAATACCTATAAAATGCTGGTGAAGTATCACAATAACTTTAAACGCATTGGCAATATGTATAAAAAGGGAAATCCAAAACTTAGTGAAGAAGTCAATCTGGTAGCTGAAGAAATCAAAAAGCACCTAAAAAGTATTATACCATGATCGGAAAAGGAAGTTCCATATCCAGTACTCTGGGAGCCATTCGCTACGGAAATAATCCTGAGAAGGAAGCTGAGCAAATATACAGTCATTTAATCATTGGTGAAACTCCGGAAGAAATCACACAGGAGTTTAGAGCCGTACAACAACTCAATCAAAACTGTGAGCGCAATACATTGAGTTTTGTTCTAAGTCCAACGGTAACCGATGGAGCTCAAATGAACACCGAGGATTTAGGGAAACTCACTAAAACCTTTATTCATCATATGAAATTACAAGAGTGCCAGGCAGTGGGTTATGTACATCGGGATAAGGAGCATACCCACGTACATCTTTATGTAAACCGTATTGATTTAAATGGCAGGGCATACAAGGACAGTTTTATCGGAAAACAAAGTCAGTTAGCAGCAGAACGAACTGCCAGAGAACTGGGTCTACAAACTGTAAAAGAGGTGCAGTATGATAAAAGTGTTGCGCTGAACAATGTTCGAAGCGAACTGCTGAATCTGCATCAGAAAGCCTTTAGTCAGGATAGAACCAAAGATCCACAGACGTACATCAACCGGATGTGGGAACAAAAGGTTAGTGTGATTCCGGTAATTAACAAATCAAATCAACTTCAGGGTTTTCGCTTTGAGTTCAAGGGACAAAGTTTTAAAGGAAGTGCCATACACCGGTCAATGTCTGCCAGTAATTTACTAAGGTCACTAAGCTCTGAAAAAAGCTTGGCAATCAATGGAAGTAAAATTCCCATTGCTCCAAGCCTGGCCAAAGCAGTAGCTAAAAAAATCATCAAAATCGTAATCGATAAAGGAATAGGGATATGACCAAATTAGAACTACTATCAGAACTGCTCGTAGAAGAATTACACTCTTTTAAGGAAGAAGTCAATCGTTTAGAGCGCATTGAAAAAAGCCTTAAAAGCACAGCTATAAAAGCGGATAGTACTCAGATTGAAAAGCTAATCGAAGAGCACCTTAGAAAACTAAATGTTCATCAAACTGCTGAACTGGAAAATAGAAAAGAAATCTTGAAACTAATCAGGCAATCGCGAGCCATTCCGAATTGGCTCATCATTCTTGCCCTACTTCTTTTTCTTTCACAAGCATTCTCCATTATCTATCTCTTGCTGCGCTAATTGAAAAAGTAGAGTTGATTTTTTCTTTCAAAAAAACCTGTCTTTTGTGAAGGCCTTTTCGAAAGAAAAAATTATTGGAAGGGTTTGTTAATATAAAATGATTAATCTCGTTCTAATTGATTATTATTTGTTTCGTTTCAACCAAATCTTCAGTAATAAGTCTAAGCATATAAACACCGGGATTCAATTTATTCACTTTGATTTTTTGGTTATTTTGAATAACTCCCTTTTCAAGCAGGTATCCTTCTGTATCAATTATCTCGTAGTTTATTAGCTCCGATTCTGAGGTTTCTGAATTACTATAAGTTTCTGAAGTTGCAGTTTCATTTTCTATTTTTGAAACGGTAACTTCATTAGAACTTGGATTCGGGTAAACATTGTATGAG
>CAYNMH010000162.1:0-2575 GCA_964398145.1 uncultured Flavimarina sp.
AAATATTACAGCTTTAGAAGGTATTATGTATGGCGGCAGTTCGGCAGGGTGGATGCTGTACCTCATATATGAACTGCCACAGGCACCTCTTCAGTATATGACCAGTTATCAGGGTTTTAGATACATAAGTCTTAACACCAATGAAGACCTTACCTTTTCAGGGTTTAGAGTACCCGAAACCGGTGAAGTAAAAGCTTCCCTTACTCTGGCAGCTCTTGAGGGAGATCTGGTACTGGCTAAAGATGCCGTTTTTATTTATGGTGAAAACATCGAGGAATATGTGCCGCTGAAGAGTAAGGTGCGTTATGCCAATAATTTCTTCAACAGCAGTATTACACTGAGTGATAAAAAGTTTTTGACGCGTAATCCTGCCAGTACAAACACCCTGGGGTTTGATTTGGCCAAACTGGAAATCCAAAATGAGAACAATAAGTTAATCGATAACGACGCCACATCTGTTAAGCTTCGGTTTAAGACAGAAGAAGACCGGTTGTTTGTTTTTTTTACGGCATTTCAAACCGAAATCAGTTCAGACTACTATCAACGTGTGGTGGTGGAAGGCAGAGAAGATGTGTTGCCAGATGACAAAATGGTTGAAACACAACCCGAAATCACTGAAGTAGTTTATGAAAAAGACGGCACCACTGCGGAAGAACGTTCAGAAATGACAAACCTTCAGTCAAACATAGATCGTGATCCTTTGCTACAGGATATGCTTCTTGCAGATGCCATACGTGTCCCAGATCAGGAGGCTGGATATTATGTTGTAAATCACGTATTCTCGAAGTCTTCAAATGCTCATGCCTGGTTCCGGAAAATGGAAACTTTGGGCTTTGCCCCAAAACAGTTTATTCGGCCTGAAAATGGATATCATTACATTTTTCTCGATTTTAGTAAAGATCCTGACGCACTGTTTGAACGTCTGAAAGGTTACCGCAAGATGAAAGATTTAGAAAACGCCTGGATACTCAAAGTTAATATAGACTAACATGCGCTGGACGCTTAAACCCACCCCCGAAACCGGGAAGATAAGAGAGTTTGCAAACCAACTTAAAATACCCGAAAAAATAGCCCTGTTGCTCTTGCAGCGTGGCATTGACACTTACGATAAGGCTAAATCATTTTTCAGGCCTTCCCTTGATGAGTTGCACGATCCGTTTTTAATGAAAGATATGGATCTCGCTGTGGCACGTATTAATCTCGCAATGAAGCAGGGCGAAAATATCCTGGTTTATGGGGATTATGACGTAGATGGAACCACCAGCGTAGCCTTGATGAGCAGCTATTTACTGAAGCACTATCCACAGGTAGCCACCTATATTCCCGATCGCTATACCGAAGGTTATGGAGTTTCTTATGCCGGTATTGACTATGCCCACGATAATGATGTTACGCTCATTATCGCTTTGGATTGTGGCGTAAAAGCTGTTGAAAAGGTGGCTTATGCCAAAAAACTAGGTATTGATTTTATAATCTGCGATCACCATAGACCGGGCCCGGAAATACCTGATGCCGTTGCCGTTTTAGATCCGAAGCGGGACGACTGTACCTATCCATACGATGAACTTTGTGGTTGTGGTGTTGGGTTTAAGCTTATTCAGGCATTAGAACAGGAAAAAGGTCTGCCTGTAAAAACGCTTATGCCCTATCTGGATTTGGTGGCGACGGCGATAGGGGCAGATATTGTTCCCATTACCGGGGAAAACCGGATATTGGCATTTTATGGTCTTGATGTTATTAATACGCTGCCACGCACGGGTATTCAGGCATTGATAGAAAATCTTAAAAAAGAAGTGCTCACCATTACCGATGTGGTTTTTATTATTGCACCGCGCATCAATGCAGCCGGTCGTATTAAGCACGGCTTGCATGCCGTAGAATTACTAACGGAAGACAACAGAGAGCGTGCCCTGGAAATGGCCGCAGCCATTGAAGCTTTTAATGCAGAGCGAAAAGATCTGGATAAAACCATCACAGAGGAAGCCCTGGAGCAAATACAGCAAAACCAGGAAGAACACCGTAAAACAACCGTGGTCTTTCACGAGAATTGGCACAAAGGCGTCATAGGTATCGTGGCTTCACGTCTTACTGAAACTTATTACCGGCCTACTTTGGTATTTACGAGGAGCGGTGAAAAACTGGCTGCCAGTGCCCGTTCTGTAAAGGGTTTTGACGTTTATGAAGCGCTTGAAGCCTGTAGCGAGCACATTGAGCAATTCGGCGGCCACAAATACGCTGCCGGTCTTACTTTAGGAGAACATCAGTTTGCTGGTTTTAAAGCTAAATTTGAAGAAGTAGTGAGTAGTACGATTGACGATCGTCTTTTGGTACCCGAAATGACCGTTGACGCCGAATTAAATCTGGAAGATATTACTCCAAAATTCTATCGTATTTTGAGACAGTTCGCACCTTACGGACCGGGAAATATGACTCCTGTTTTTATGAGTAAAAATCTGAAAGACACCGGTTTTGGGAAGTGTGTGGGAGAAGATGAGCTACACCTGAAATGTACCGTTACCCAACCCGGTACAACTATTCAAATAGGGGCGATAGGGTTTAATCTGGGCGAAAAATG
>CAYNMH010000162.1:2675-5236 GCA_964398145.1 uncultured Flavimarina sp.
GAGCCTTTTTAAAGGCACAATTGGTTTTTAGAGATACCGGCTTCTATTTTACTCTTGATGAGTTAAAGCAATTTGCCTGGCAAACAGAGGAAACCAAACGGCAAATCACCTGTAAGGATTGTCCAGCGCCGGCTTCCTGCCGCTCACTTTTGCTCAAAACACCAGTAAGCGCTGTAGATCTGGCAGTAAGCCGGGAAGAGTTAGAAGGCCTTCAGGAACTAATTGATCAGACCATTTTAAAAATGGAATCCCGGGAATTTATGCAAACGGCTCTTAATTAAGCTTGAACTTTTTCAATTCGAACTCATTTCCGTCAAAAACGCCGTAAGTGTAGTGTACAATCCAGTCACCCAGATTGTAATAGGTGGCCTGTGAGCCTACCTGAATCTGCATGGGTAAATGTCTGTGCCCAAAAATAAAATAGTCATAATGGGCTTTTTCAAGCTTGCGCTTTGCATACGCGGCGAGCCATTCATGTTCTTCGCCCAGAAATTGGTGGTCATCGTCTCCGGAAATCAATTTATTTTTAACCGACATATATTGGGCGACCCGTACCCCAATGTCCGGATGTACCCATCTAAAAAGCCATTGAAAAAAGCCCGATTTAAATATTTTTTTCATCCGCTTATAGCCTTTATCGCCGGGGCCAAGGCCATCACCGTGCCCTAAAAAGAAACGCTTTCCGTTTATGACAAAAAGCTGAGGTTTATGAAATACCGGAATATGGAGCTCTTCGGTAAAATAATCGTTCATCCACAGATCGTGGTTGCCTACAAAGAAATAGATGGGAATGCCACTGTCACGCAGTTGGGCCAATTTCCCCAAAACCCGTACAAAACCTTTAGGTACAACGGTTTTATACTCAAACCAAAAGTCAAACAGATCGCCCAGCAAAAAAATAGCTGCAGCATCTGCTTCGATGCTGTTGAGCCAGGCTATAAAGCGAAGTTCACGAGGCTTACTTGCTTCAGACGTAGGTGCTCCCAGATGATTATCACTGGAAAAATAGATCTTTTTTCCAGCTGGGATGGTAAGCTGCTCAATGGGTTGCATCATGCTTTAAATTTAGTATAAATCTTCAGCATTATCTGAAGCATACCATTCTGCAAAACTGGTATCGGTTTCCTGAAGTTTGAGCGAGAAAAGCTTTATGTTTTCAGGCAGGTGTTTTTGAATTTTTTGGGCGAAGTCAATCACCATCATCTCGCTGGTAGGCTGGTAATCTACCAGCAGCACGTTATGCCCCCTGTCTTCCAGTTCACGAGCTAGCTCTACGTGTGGCGTATTTTTGTTGAAGACCGTAGCATGATCAAAAACATCTACGATTTCGGTTTTGACAATTTTTTTGAGATCGCCAAAGTCGATCACCATTCCAAACTTCACGTTTTCGCTTTGCGAAATAGGCGTACCGATAACGGTAACCGACAGTTTATAACTATGCCCATGTACATTACGGCATTTGCCATCATAACCGTATAGGGCGTGACCGGTTTCAAATGAAAATTGCTTTGTGATACGTATGTTACTCATTATTTGTTTTTTTGACGCGTGCTTTCCGAATGAAGTATAGCACGGTAATTACGCAAATAAATAATAAAATATAAGGAAGACTATTTCCTAAAAAATACCCGAGATCATAAGCAAAGTCGCCCAGAGCGTTAGTGTAAATTGGTTTTAAACTTGTTCTCATTTTTTAAATTTTTGGTACAGAACCACAACAATGAGAGCAATTGCAAAGATCACATAAATGCCGGTGCCGCTCAAAAATTCCAGAAATTCCATAGGTTGGTTAATTAATGTAACAAAAGTATAAAAAGTATACTCGTGAAAGCCACGTTTAGCAACGTAGAATAATTATGAAAATGCTATTTATTTTTTCATTTATTTTGCGCGCATGGAAACACAGCTTTTTGAGCAACTTGATTTTGTAGAAAACCCTGTTTATGAGCAGGTTATTTCTGATTTGCTTGATCAAAATTACAGCATCATCGACGACTTTTTTGATGCAGACGAGATCGCAGAATTACGCGATTCTCTAAAAACAGTTTATGAAACCGATCTCTTTAAAAAGGCGGCCATAGGGAACCGGCTTAATGAGGAGATCGATAAAAAAATACGTGGCGATTACATTTATTGGATCAATGAAGCCGAAGGCCGCGCGGTAGAACGTCGGTTTTTTGCCAAAATCAATGATCTGGTTGCGTACCTAAACCGCACCTGCTTTTTAGGGATTCTGCAAAAGGAATTCCACTATGCCGTGTATCCCAGAGGTACTTTTTATAAAAGGCATCTCGACACCTTTCAGAACGATGATCGTCGTAAGCTTTCCCTAGTTTGTTATCTCAATGATGAGACCTGGCTGGCCAGTAATGGAGGCGAACTCACCATTTATTTGCCAAACGAATATGGGGAAAAAGCTTTAGACATTATCCCCAGACCGGGACGTGTGGTCATTTTTGAAAGTCAGATACTGGAGCACGAGGTGAAACCCGTTCTAGCATCAGAACGGCTGAGTATCACAGGTTGGTTGAAGACGCGGTAATCAGTTTGCAGTTAACAGT
>CAYNMH010000163.1:0-5223 GCA_964398145.1 uncultured Flavimarina sp.
AGCCACATATTTTAATATAAAGATATCTAAAATAGAATAATATTGACTTTTTCCTAATTTGATAATGTGTGTGACCATTTAAAAGGCTTTGCAGTCTATCCTAAATAAGTATATTTGCAGCCTGAAATTTTTCGGGATGTAGCTTAGTCCGGTTAAAGTGCGCGTCTGGGGGGCGCGAGAGCGGAGGTTCGAATCCTCTCATCCCGACGAACCAAATCTTGGTTTATATCAAAAAGCCTGTTAATCAATGAATTAACAGGCTTTTCATTTTTTATGATACCATCTGATATCATCTAAAATCAAGGCAAATGTGTGCAATTCGGTGTGCAATAAGGTGTGCAAATTATCGTAGATTTATATAGCATTTAGGCCATCTGGATGTAGTCTTTAACTAAAAATCGTTTAACCAAAAGACTTACAAAATGCCTGTAAACAGCACCTTAGGCGTGAACTTCTTTACACGTCCCAAAAGAAACAATCCCAACAAACTGGATATCTACCTTAGAATTACAGTCAATAAAAAACGCTCTGAAATGAGTATAAAGCGTGATATTGATGTAAAAGACTGGGATATACTCCGAGTAAAGGCCAAAGAAACTTCAGATCAACTTATCACACTCAACTCCTATATGGATGATGTAAAGGCTGAAGTTTTAAATGCACATAAGGAGCTGCATTCAGAACGAAAAGTAATTACAGCGAAAGCAATCAAATTACGATATATGGGCGAAGATGAAGAGCGTATGACGCTCTTAGAGCTTGTCAAGTACCATAATGATAATATGGGATTATCGCTTAAGCCTGGTACGATGAAAAATTACTACTCTACCGAAAAGTATATCAAGGCTTATCTCTTAGACCATTATAAATCAGATGACTTCTTCTTGGTTGATTTAAACTACCGGTTTATAACAGAGTTTGAACACTATATACGTACTTATAAGCCAAAGAAGGAAAGAAAGACCTGTTCCATAAACGGTACGCGGAAGCATTTAGAACGGCTTCGAAAAATGGTTAATCTGGCAGTAAGAATGGAATGGTTGCCTAAAGATCCTTTTGTTAATTATAAATTGAAATTTGAACGAAAGGAACGTTGCTATTTAACCCAACGTGAATTAGATCGTATAGAAGAAACACATTTTACAAGTAAAGGTTACGAGCGCGTAAGAGATTGCTTTCTGTTTGCTTGTTATACGGGGCTTTCCTATGTGGATTTAAAAGCATTACGAAAAGACCAGTTGATTCCGGCTTCTAATGGGCGGTTGTGGATTTATACCAAACGTGAAAAGACCAACGAAGCTGTTAAGGTTCCCCTCCTGCCTCAGGCTCTGGCACTGGTAAAAAAATATACAAAGGATAAGGAGTTGGAGGTCTCCGGCAAATTAATGCCCTTATATAGTAATCAGAAAGTGAACAAATACCTTAAGGAAATAACTGAAGTCTGTCAAATACATAAAAATGTAACCTTCCACGTAGCCCGTAATACCTTTGCAACTACGGTTACGTTATCTAATGGAGTACCCATTGAGACTGTGTCAAAGCTTTTAGGACACACACAGCTCCAAACGACTCAAATCTATGCAAGAGTACTACAAAAGAAAGTTGGAGACGATATGGATGCCTTAATGCGTAAAATGGAAGCTAGGAACACTAAAGAGTTATTATGATCTTCGATTATGATTTGATTCACACTAATAACTGAGGGCAGGTAATTTGCAAACCAACTCATCCCCTATATTTCCTGTATTTAATTGATTCAATGCTTGATCTATTCACTGAATCATTCACTATACTTTAAAGAACATTCAAAATGATCTAATTTGATCGTCTTTGATACTATAAAGTATAAAAAATAATCTAAAGCCTTTAACGCGAGTAGGTTCAAGTAGATCGCTTATTAAAAATCTTTAGTCCTCAAAGTTGATTTCATAACGTGTACTACGTCCCTCCCCTATAGGTATAAATACTTTTTTTGCTGCTAAATCTTGAAGGTCTCGCGTTGCTGTGGCTTTTGATGTTTTGGTGAGTGCTATATACTTTTTTGCAGTCATTCCCCCCTCAAACCCTTCCGGTTCTTCATCAAGCATACGATTAACGACCTTTAACTGACGTTCATTAAGGGAATTTCTATTGCGATCAAAAAAACGAGCTTTTCTCAAAGTAAAAGCAACAAGCTCTTCCGCTTGAGATTGAGCTTCTAAAACAGTATTGACAAAATAAATAATCCAATCGGTGATTTCATTGGACTGCTGGGCTTTTTTTAAAGCCTTATAATAGGCTTGTTTATCGTGCTCTATTGCTTTTGACAGACTCAACAGAATGGGGCGATTTAAGTCTTGAGATAGCGCTTTTTCAGAAAGCGCTCTTCCTATTCTTCCATTACCATCTTCAAAAGGATGAATGCTCTCAAAATACAGATGTGCAATCGCGGAACGGATAAGTGGCTTTTTAATAGGGTTGGCTCCTTCTGGATGAGATTCATTGAACCATTTTATAAAAGCTTGCATTTCATTTGGAAGCAAATGGGAAGGCGGAGCTTCAAAATGGATCTTCTCCCTGCCCCAGCTCCCGGATACGATCTGCATCGGTTCGAAGTGCTTACGCCATTGCCCGGTATTAATGCGTTTAGCACTCGCTAATAGCGTTCTGTGCCATTCGAATAATGCCAGGTCTGTCAAAGGTTCTGCAAAATTTTGCCTAACCCGCACCATTAAATCCCCCACACCCCGCGCCATTGGATCTTTGACCGCTTTAGGTGTACCATAACCCATATTGTTTCGTATAGAAGACATCACATCTTCCCTGCTCAGGTATTCTCCCTCGATTTCTGATGTTTTAACAGCCTCAGCAACCATTAGAGATAAGATAGCTTCCATTTGCATCGTATCTGAAAGTCCTTCCAATATACCATTAACGCGACCAGCCCTTTGGCTGAATTCAAAAAGCTTCTTTTCTATTTCAGTTGTTGTATACTTAAAATTAGGCCAGTCTTCGTGTTGCCAATTATACATGATGAGCCGATTAAACTATTTAATTGGCTCAAATATAGTTAAAATATGAGCCGATTAGCACTTCTAATCGGCTCATATTCCTATTTAAACCTAAAATTTGAGATTGATTTTCTACTACTAGTGGAAAAGTAAATGTAATTAGGGCCATAGCCTTGTAAAGCTCTAGCAGAGATTACCAATGACTTATATAGTTATTCTAGCCTGGGAAAGATTACGATTTCGCTTATCGTAAGTTGATAGAGAAAGGACGCTGACTTGTCAGCTTAAAGCTTTTCCTTATTGCTTTCAAAAATGGATTTTTTTTATAAACTCATTACTGGCCATGTACCGACTTTGTTCTCAGTCATTCTTGTTCTGAAATAAATTTAATTGCTTCCTGAATATTACCGTCTAACAGCAAATCATCAAAATTGTCTTGCTCTATAACAGTTATGTCAGGAATGATTTTTTCATAATAATTACCGTTTCTATCACAGTCATACCCCGTCATTAACGTCATAAACGCTCCAAAAGGTAGATCTGCTTTAGTATTAGCTGTGGTCTTTCCAAAAGTTTTTTCACCAATGAAAATTGTATTTTTTCTCCCTTTAAAGGCTAATGCAGTTATTTCACCAGAACTCCCAGTCGCTATATTTGTAATTACTGCAACTTTTGTTTCATCAAGTAATTCTCCATCAGGTTTTATATAAGAAACAGTTTTCGAATTGGCTTTGTATTTTCCTTTTTTTAATGCTATTTCATTAACCAAATTTTTATTGATATCGAGTACTCCCCATACCACGTTATCACCTAAAAAATCATACAAAGCTAATAGCATTGGATAAATATCACCGCCTGTATTAAACCTCAGGTCAATAATCCATCCTTGCAACCTATTTGATCTTTTAATTTTAGCAATTTGATCATACAGGTCTTGTGATTGGTTATGTAGGTTTTTCTCGCTGTACATCCCAGGCACCAGAATATAGCCATATCGATTATCTAAAACTTTTACCTCAAATTGCGGTTTTGTTTTATACTTTTTTATCCATTGCTCAGTAAAATCATCTTTCGTGGGCCCAGGAAAATTTCCGCTAAACTCTTGATCATCGTAATATACTCTGGAATGATCTGCCTTTGTTATGTCAAAAAATGTAGAAATTTCATTTAATGATGTTTTGAAATCGGAATATTGCTTCAAATTAGTATTAATTTCTGACTCTACTTTTTCCCAGTTGACGTTTTCTTTAAATAGATAACCGCTCTTCATTACATCAAAAAGATTCTCATAAAAAAAATTGATACTGTCCTGTGAAGTATTAAAATCTTGAGCCTGAATAGTATTAGAAAAGGATAGTATAAGTAGAATTCCTAAGTATTTTTTCATAAAATGATTTCTTTTTTTATTTGATCAATAATTACGCCCAACTTATTATATCAATGCAAAAAATAAACATTCACTTAAAATCTACAGGATATCAAGAATTTAAAGTCATATAAAAAACTAACCATTTGTTTTAAAAGTATTTTACGGAACCCCATAATATGCTATGGATGTATAGTTATTTAAGGATTAGAAACTAGAATGTATAGTCGTACTCGGATTAATGCGTTAGTTCTGAAGTAAAAAACGCTAAAATCACCCCTCAGGCAGGTCATCCCCTAGGCAAAGGCATAGCAAAGCCTAGGATAGAGTATGAAGAGAGTATGAAAACGGGTTTTGAAAAGCAGAAAATTAAGATTTCATTAACAATGGGTAAGGCATTTTCTTTAACGCCCATTGAAGGCAGATAACTCAACAAGTGCCTCATCTCCAAAATTTCCTAAGCCAGAGATCATAGTTCTTTAACGAGTTATTCCTGAATATATAAGAATCCATTAGCTTCCACATACGCCTCGATGGGTTCTAAGCCTACTGCTTTTCGTCTTTGGTTTACGTTTTCAGGATTGAGTATGGGCCAAATGACATTTTGCTTTTTAGTAGTATCCCACAGGGATTGGGTACCGTAAATTTGTTTTTGGTCTTCCCGCATTAGAATGCGATCCTGTAAGAAAGCCAGATACCGAGCTTTAGACTCGCCTTCCATTACTGAAGCTTCCAAAAGCGGCAGGTACTTTTTTTGAATCTCCAGTGGCGCATGCTGGATATTCCGGACTAAGCTGACCCCTCTCAGCCCCACCTATTAGGTATCTGTCATTCCGGCGGATGCTGACCCCTTTTAGAAAATAAAAA
>CAYNMH010000164.1:0-5186 GCA_964398145.1 uncultured Flavimarina sp.
AGGGGTATCCCTAAGGCTGCAGAACTTTGCCCCAGTTCAAAATTGACGTAAACAAGATTACCACCACCTATAATCATTGCAAAAATGGCAAAGAGAATGACCAGAATATTGATGCCCATTCGCAGTTTAATACGATTCCTTTCATTCAGTTTTGGAGGAAGGATATTGATAGCTAAATGATCCTGTTGACCGGAAGCATAGGCCGCTCCCAGGATACCAATCCAGATCAATAAATACCGGGCAATTTCTTCGGTAAATGAACTCGCAGATTGAAGTACGTAACGCGAAAAAACCTGCCACAATACTGCTATAACGATTGAGGCCATTAAAATAACCAATACCGAGCCTAATAGTTTATCCAGAGCTTTTTTCATATCAATTGGTAGTTACATTTTGAATTTTTTCGATAAGCTGTTTCATCTCAGGATTTTGTTTGAATTCGTCATACATAGGCTTTACCAGTTCTCTAAATGGTTCTTTATCCGGGTAGGTCACTTCCACTCCAGCTTTTTTTATTTCGGTGAGCGCTTCCATTTCTGCTTCGTGCCAGATTTTCTTTTCATATTCAGCTGACTCCATCGCAGCTTCCTTAACCCATTTTTGTTCCTCTTCAGAAAGATCATTCCACAATAAGGTACTTATCAAAAGTTCATCAGGTAAAGCGGTATGCTCATCGACCAAAAAATATTTACACACTTCATAATGGTGAGACAGGTAGAAGCTGGGTAGATTATTCTCCGCACCATCAACAACACCCTGCTGCAGGGCAGTATAGAGTTCGCCCCACGAAATAGGTGTAGGCGATCCCCCTAGGTTTTTAACCATATTGATGGCAGTCTGACTCTCCATCACCCGCAATTTGAGGCCCTGTAAATCCTGTGGTGTTTTAATAGGTTCTTTGGTATAAAAACTGCGACTCCCGGCATCATAAAAAGTGAGTCCCTTTAAACGTTTAGGTACACTGGCATTGAGTAATTCTTCCCCGATAGGCCCTTCTAACACTTCAAAGCGGTGCTCCGCATCCCTGAATAAAAAGGGAAGACCGAAAACCTTGAGCTCGGGTGCAAAATTTTCAAGGACACCCGTTGAAACTTTGGTCATTCCCAGACTTCCAATTTGTAAAAGCTCAAGACACTCGCGTTCTGAACCCAGTTGTTGACTCGAATAAATATCAAGACTTAGTTTCCCGCCAGACTTCTCCACGAGTCTTTCTCCCATAAAAACCATTGCCTTATGTACCGGGTGCGAAACATCAAGGCCGTGAGCCAGTTTTATAACCCGCTTATTCGAAGTCTCAGCACAGCCCGAGAGCAACAAAATCATAAAACTGAACACACAGCCTGTAAATAGTTTATCTAGTTTCATGAACGTATACTTTTAACGGTATCAAGAGCCTCGCTAACTGTTTTAGTTATGGACTGATAATCATAATTTCCCTCCGCATTTTTTACAAAAAGTTTTGACCCAATCCCCACACAGTGGACACCGGCGTCAAACCAGGTTTTCAGGTTTTCTTCGGTGGGGCTTACACCACCGGTGGGCATTATGCTGGCCCAGGGTAACGGTCCCTTAACCGCCTTCACAAAGGCTGGACCTCCCACCTGAGCTCCCGGGAAAATTTTCACAACCTCAGCACCAAGTTCCAGTGCGTACGCGATTTCAGTAACCGAACCGCAGCCGGGCATCCAACCTGCTTTACGGCGGTTACACACCTTTGCCATTTCTTCGCTTACCACAGGTGAAACTATAAAATCTGCACCAAGCTGAAGGTATAAAGCTGAAGTTGCAGCATCCAAGACTGAACCCACACCCATAATCATTCCCTCGAGTTCGGCTTTAGCATACTTGTTAAGTGCGCTAAAAACCTCATGTGCATAATCGCCGCGGTTTGTAAACTCAAACGTACGCAAACCACCGTCATAACAAGCCTTTAAAACCTGCTTACAAACCTCGATATCCCTGTGATAAAATACGGGTACAATGCCATTTTCCTGCATTTGCAGTACCGTTTCTATGCGTGTATATTTTGCCATAGTATTATCTTTTTATGCGTCCCCCGGTATTGCCCTGCATCACTTCATTGATTTCAGCGACCGAAACCAGGTTTATATCTCCTAAAATAGTGTGTTTTAAAGCACAGGCGGCATTTGCGAATTCTAAAGCTTTCTCCGCATCAAAATGCCGCAAACCATAAATGAGTCCGGCAGCATACGCATCCCCGGTACCTATGCGATCTATAACCTGCGTAATTTCCAGTTCGGGAGTTTCGAGGTACTCACCATTTACCCAGGCACGACCGTATATTTTTTGCCAGTTTGCACTTACACCGGTCCTAATTTTATCAAAGACCTGAGTAATAGCAGGACATTGTTTCATCAATTCGTTGGCGGCTTGAATAAAACCGTCTTTATCAAGGGCAAATGATGCGCCTAAAATCTCGTTGATTTCATTAACCCCTCCAATAAATATGGAGGACCAGCTTACCAGTTCTTGGAGTACTTCCTGCCCTTTGCGGCCATATTGCCACAAATTACTCCGATAGGCGGGGTCTGCGGTGATGTGTAGGCCTTTCTCCTGTGCTGAAACCAAAGCAGCCTTCAGTGCCTGATAGGCATTTTCAGAAATAGCCGGTGATATCCCGGTCCAGTGAAAAAAACCTGCGTTTTCGAACTCAGAATTCCAGTCAATCTGATCAGCCTCTATATTTGCAAAAGAACCGTGCAGACGGTTATAGGCAATCTGGCTGCTGCGCATAGCAGAGCCCACCTCAAGAATATATTGACCTATAGGATGATCTACTTTTTGAACCGACGAAACATCAAGCCCGTACTGACGCATATGTGCCAATGCAGCATCCCCTACCAGATCATTAGAAACCGCTGTAATGTGTTTTACCGGCTCACCCAAAAAAGCCAGGGAAGCCCCTACATTCATTTCAGTTCCTCCAAAGAAAAAGTCGAGTGATGTGGCCTGTAGGAGTTTTCGGTTTTCTGACGGTGAAAGTCTCAATAAGACTTCACCAAATGTGACTATTTTTTTTTGTGTATTCATTAAAAATCAAAATAGGCTTTGGCATTGTTATAACTGATGTCTGCCACCATTTTACCCACGAGTTCCACATCCTGAGGCAATTCGCCAGAAGCCATCTCACGACCCAGCAAATTACAAAGCACTCTTCGAAAGTACTCGTGACGTGGAAAGGAAAGAAAGCTACGGCTATCTGTCAACATTCCCACAAAACAACTGATAAGCCCCATGTTTGAGAGGGTATTCAATTGTTTTTCCATACCATCTTTTTGATCTAAAAACCACCAGCCTGATCCCCACTGCACCTTACCTCTAATGCTTCCGTCATTGAAATTGCCAATCATTGTAGCAAAAACCTCATTATCAGCGGGATTTAAATTATACAGAATGGTTTTCGTAAGCCTATCTTTACTGTCCAGACTGTTTAAAAATTGAGATAAATTTTCAGCCTGTTTGTAATCGCCTATGGAATCCCAACCTGTATCGGGACCTAGTTTGGAAAGCATACGCTTATTGTTATTACGCAAAGCTCCCAGGTGAAACTGCTGTACCCAGCCTTTTTCGTGGTAGCTTTCGCCTAAGAACAAAAGAATTGCAGTTTTAAATTGTTCGGTTTCCTGAGTTGAAAGGGATTCTCCCGAACGACGTTTGGTAAAAATTTGATTTACCTCTGTATCTGTCGCCGGTGCCCAGGATAGGCTATTTAAACCGTGATCACACAGCCTGCATCCGTTTTTATGAAAGTAGTCTATACGCTGTTGTAATGCGTTTTTCAGATCTGAAAAATCCTCAATAGCAACCCCGGATACTTCGGCCAATTTATCAAGATACTCATTAAATCCTTCCGCCTCGATCAAAATAGCTTTATCAGGGCGAAAAGCAGTGCTCATTTTGAGTCCGGCTTTTGCGCTGTCATAGGCACGATGCTGATCTAAAGTATCAAGTGGGTCTTCAGTAGTACAAACGGTTTCTACATTCATTTGCTTTAGCAAACCACGACATGAATTTTCGGGTAATTGCAACTGACGGTTGATTTCTTTATAAATCGCCGGAGCAGACTCTTCATGGAGCAACTCGTCAATATCAAAATAACGCTTGAGTTCTAAATGCGTCCAGTGAAACAATGGATTGCGTAACGTGTACGGAACCGTTTTAGCCCAGGCTAAAAACTTCTCTTCGTCTGAAGCATCACCAGTAATTAAGCGCTCATCAATACCCAGGGTGCGCATTGCACGCCATTTATAATGATCCCCATACAACCATACCTGCGAAATGGTGTCAAATTGCCTGTCTGCAACAATCTCTGCCGGGGGCAGGTGGTTGTGGTAATCTATAATGGGCTGAGTAGCCGAATAGTTGAAATACAGTTCTTCTGCGAAACGGTTTTGCAAAAGAAAATCCTTATTTATAAAATTATTCTGAACTTTTTTTACATTCTCTGCTGTAATCATATAATTTATTTGATTAGTTCTTTAAACTTTTACCGACATAAAGACTCCCAAGAAAAATAAGGAAACATACAATACCATTACTCGTTAATCCTAAGTTATTTTCTTAAGTAATTCCTTAATAGTCATTTAAAACTAAATACTTTTATTTTAAAGGATGGAGTAAGTAATGACTTTATCGATAGAAAAAAGTATAACCCGAAACCAGAATCTCAACGAAAGTTAAGAAAGAATGATTAAAGTGGCTAAGCCTATTCCTTTTAGGGATTGAAAAAGAAATTACCAAATTTTTACCTTCTAAACCGTCGTTAAATGCAAGTCTCGGGTTTATTTCAAATTTACTTCACTTGAGAAAAATGCATCTCACAGGCGTTTTCTCTCATCATTAAAAATTTCAATTGGCTCGAAACTTTATAGGTTTTAAAATAACAAAAATGTAATCGATTGTACAAATTAATATAGGTCATTGTCCTCAAACATTTAAGAAGAGCTTAGAAACACTGCTTTTAATCAAAATTAAAAAATGGTGGGCTTATATGGCTGATATAATGGAAACCAATCCAGACAATTCACCTGTAGAAACTCCGTTAATGGAAATGTTCCGTTTAAAAAAAGAATGAGAAGTAATTAGTGAATTTACCTACTTACTCTTTCCCTCCCCTTTAAAACTCTGCGAACTATTCTTAAATAAGATATTAAAGGTTGTAAGAC
>CAYNMH010000165.1:0-5082 GCA_964398145.1 uncultured Flavimarina sp.
GTATAACAAGTATACGCTATTTTACACTATTCTTAACAGCTACGTTTTTTTTGCAGCCGATTTTTTTAAGTCTCTGCGTCTCTTGAGGCGATACATTGCAGCATTTAGTTCAAAACCGAGCAACAAGAGATTAGAATTGAGCCAGATATAAACCATTAAAATCAGCAATGCCCCCAATGAGCCATACAGTTGGTTATAAGTTGAAAAATTATTGATGTACAAGCCAAACAAATAGGTTGTCAAAATGAATAAAAAGGTGGTCACGGTTGCACCAATGGAGAAAAAATTCCAGTTTTTTCCTTCTTTGGTACCAAAATAATACAGGTTTGCCACAACCCCATAAATCAAAATGAGTAAGCCTATAAAACTTCCCAACTGCGAAATTAAAGACAAAGAACTTTCGGATACTAAATCCCTGTTTTTCAGTTCCTGTACCGAAAACTGGAAATACAAAATCCCTATTACTACAGCAAGCAACAACAGTGCCAATATTAAGGAAACACCCAGAGCGACGGAATATTGCTTAAAAAGGTCGCGCTTAATTACCGTGTGAAAACTATACTCAAAACCCGTGAAGATTGCATTGACGCCATTAGCCATCAAAAATATGGCAAAAATCAGGGTGAAAGAAAGAAGTCCTGCCCTGGGGTTCGCGGCGATATCAAGCAAAATAGGTTCGAAGAAATTTTGAGTTTGGGGAGGCAACAGCTGATCTATAAAACCCAGTAACTCCGTTTGAAACCCGTCAATGGGCACATAAGGTATGAGGTTAAGAATAAATAAAAAGAATGGAAAAAGTGCCATAAAGAAACTGTAAGCAATAGCACTGGCTCGGGTGGCAAACGTACCTTTTACAATACCTACAGCATAAAGTTCCCAAAAATCGTATAATGAAAGTCCTTCAAACCCCGGAATGATGATTTGCTTCGCCCATTTTACAACAGGCAATAAAAATTTTATCGTGAGCAACTTACCATCAAACTCGTCGCTCATCTAAACAGCTTTAAGACTTAAATCCATATTATAAACCGAATGCGTAAGCGCACCGCTTGAGATGTAATCTACGCCACATTTTGCGTATTCCACAAGCGTTTCTTCATCGATGCCTCCACTAGACTCGGTGAGGCAGCGCCCTTTAATAAGCTTAACAGCTTCCCGCGTATCATCATAATTGAAATTATCGAGCAAGATACGATAGACTCCGCCGGCTTCAAGAATTTCCGCTACTTCGGTAAGATCTCTCGCTTCCACCACAATCCTTAGGTCTAAATCATTTTGGTTTAAATAATCCTGGGTTTTATGAATTGCCCTTGTGATTCCACCTGCAAAATCGATATGATTATCTTTGAGCATAATCATATCGTATAGCGCAAAACGATGGTTTTCGCCCCCGCCTATTTTAACCGCCTGTTTTTCTAACGCCCGGAATCCCGGAGTAGTTTTACGGGTATCCAAAATTTTAGCTTTGGTTCCCTTCAATAAATCTGCATAGTGCCGGGTTTTGGTAGCAATGGCGCTCATACGCTGCATGGCGTTTAGTACGAGCCGTTCTGCCTTTAAAATACTTTGCGAGTTGCCGCTTACGTAGAAAATGATGTCTCCTATTTTCACGTCGTTACCATCTTCAATAAGAATTTCTAATTGTAAATGTGCATCAACATATTCGAATACTTTTTGAGCAAAAGAAACACCTGCGATAACACAATCTTCTTTTACCAAAAGCCTGGCCTTACCCGTGGCATCAGCCGGAATGCAGGCCAGCGAACTGTAATCACCCGGTCCAACATCTTCACGAATGGCGTTTTCAATAATTCTATCTATCTCTATATCAAGCTGAGCTTCTGTAATCATAATCTTATTTCTGGTTTTGCTAAGTTATGCAATCCCATTTTTAATTTACAATTCCATTTCGCATTACGCAGAAAGCAGAATTGTTTGGTTTATTTTAAAATTCCGAAAAGAGTATTTTTGTAAAATGAATATCAAATTACTCTGCATCGGTAAGACTGATGACCGCAACCTTGAAGAGCTTATAGATGTATATACCAAAAGGTTGAAACATTACGTCAATTTTGAACTGGAAATCATTCCTGATCTGAAAAAGACCAAGAACCTTTCTGAAGAACAGCAAAAAGAAAAAGAAGGCGAACTCATATTGAATCGCCTTAACCCTCAGGACGAACTCATCCTGCTTGATGAAAACGGAAAGGATTTTAGCAGTGTTAAGTTTGCAGATTATCTGCAGAAAAAAATGAACAGCGGCATAAAAACGCTGGTCTTTGTAATCGGCGGACCCTATGGTTTCTCTCCTCAGGTTTATGCCGCCGGCCGCGGAAAAGTGTCTCTGTCAAAAATGACTTTTTCCCATCAAATGATTCGGCTTTTTATGACGGAGCAGGTGTACCGGGCGTTTACAATTTTACGGAATGAACCCTACCACCACCGGTAATTGCTATTGTTATTGTTTTGAAGCTAAAAACTGATCACGAAAAAAGTTATTCATTATTAGGTTATTTAAAACACATTTGTCGCAATCAAAGAAGATCAGAAAAAAGTTGACAGTTTCAGTTGGCAGTTAGCAAAATAACGTGCAGCTATGCCACGTCAAATTCTAGTGTAGTGGTTTAATCTTAAAATAACTAAATAACTCAAAACATAAAATTCACCCTTTGCGCTCAACGGGAAGCCAAATTTCTTCCTCAGACTCGGGATGTTCGGGACCGTAGTACTTTTCGCCAAGGCGTTCAAAATGCGCACGGTCATCAAGTTTGTAATCAGACTCTGGTAACCAGGTACCATAGATGTAGTTGGAGGTTTCTATAAATTCCTTGACGGGCCCCTTATGGGTAAAAACAGCATACAAACCACCGGCGAGCTTTTTAGTTTTCATTCCTTCAGGCACCATATTAAAATTTTTAACCTCAACAGCTGCCCAGCGTTCAAACTCGGTCTCCCGGGTAAATTCTTCCACTTTAAAACCAAAAGGATACACCTGTATCGAATAAAACCCAGAATCTACGCGATTGACAATTTCTTTATGTCTGCTCATAAAATCCTTCCACAAAGCTGCGGTATCATCAAAGGAAAGCGTGGTGGTAACGCATTTGCCAATGAGTTTGCGGGATTCAATTTCGATTAGTTGCGGTTTTAGTTCATTAGGTTCTATACTCATATTCCTAAAATATTATTTTTAGTTAAAATAGCATAGAGAATTCCGATCTGCTTTTAACTTTTAATGTAGAAACTTGGCCTTTCTGTAACAAAAATACTGCTTGCAAATCGCTAATATTGAACGAACAAAAAATCGATACTATGGAAGGCCACAAACTCATAAAACGCTTTTTTCTTTTTACCACAGCTATGCAAATAGGTTATTATGGCGTGAGATATGCTGATAAAAATAAAGACCTGATTAAGAAGAAATACAGGGAACTTAAGGCTAAAAATGCTTGATTACATCTTTTTAATCCCGTGCTCCAGCACTTGTTTAATCCCTTCCAGATTCTCTGAAAACTGCATCATTTGGGCTAAAACCTGCGCCATTTCATTAGCATTCCCAAAGCCTTTGAGCTTGTTGTTTTTCACAAATGTTTCTTTGATCGAAGACCAGCGTGCAAGCTCTTCCGCAGAGATTGAACCGATCAATTCTTTATACTTCAACAAATTAGCTTCTGCCGAAGCGGTAAGCGTTTGCGACTCACTCTCGTAATGAGACAGCAATAAAGTCTGTAACTCTTTCTCATTCATAATTGGTACTACTTTGGCCACCAGCTTATTCATATCCCGGTACGAACCCTGTAGTTTAAAGGCCGGCTCTGTGCGGTACGCATCTTCCATCGCGGCAGATTTGATGTAGGCTGCGTTGACTTTAAGCACGGTATCCCGAATCTTTAAAACTTTTTCAAGTATCGAATTGTATTCTTCAAGTTCACGATTGCTGTGATTTCCTTTAAGTTGAAGCTCTTCATTTCCGGTTTCCAGGCGTTGAAGCAGCGTATATACATCGTCAAAATTCTTACTGCTTAGTTGTTGCAAAATCGGATTCGCAGTAAGCGAATTTTCGATCAAACTCAGTTTGAATAAATCTTCGGTATCCCCAATGATGTCTCCCAGATTGTAAATATCTGCCCGGTTTGCGAGCATGTCGGGAATCTGGAACTTGGCGCCGCTTTCGGTGTACGGATTACCCGCTATGATCACGCAGAATTTCTTTCCGCGTAAATCGTAGGTTTTGGGTTTCTCGCGATACACCCCTTCTATTTTACGGGTACCGTCAGAAAGGGAAATGAATTTCTGTAAAAACTCCGGATTGCAATGCTGAATATCATCCAGATACAACATCACATTATTTCCCATTTTAAAAGCCAGATTCAGCTTTTTAAGTTCCTCGCGCGAAGCCGAATTGGTCGCCGCAGCCGGGTCTACCGAAGTCACCTCGTGTCCTATGGCCGGACCATTAATTTTCATAAATACGAGTCCGAGCCGGTTTGCGATGTACTCCATGAGGGTGGTTTTACCATATCCCGGTGGCGAAATAAGTAACAGCATCCCCATTCTATCGGTTCGCGTGGTATCGCCCATCGTTCCCAATTGCTTGGCCAGATTATCCCCAAACAGTGGAAAATACACCTGATCGATTAATTTATTGCGTACGAAAGAAGTGAGGACCTTAGGCTTAAACTCCTCTAGTTTCAGTTCTTCCTTAAGACGCTCGGTCACTTCGTGTTTCGCTTTGCGAAAAGCTTCAAAGGCTGCCACATCCTCATCAACAAAATGCGCTAAAGTCGCCGTAAACTGATGATAATTAAACCTAAAACTACCTTCAGAAATAGTCTGGTGATCCCCTTTTAAACCGCTGATTTCTTCAAAAGCTGAAATCGCATTGATTTCTGAAACCGAATCATCATCAAACAGAATCAGGCACACGACCTCATCCACGTACGAAAGTCTATTCCTCTGCTCAATCACCGATGCTTCCGTTTTTGCACGCACAAAAGCGCTAACCCATTGGCGTATCAGGGCACTTTTAGATTCAAAATCCGCCTGATTCTCATAGCTGTTTTTAAATCGAATATCTGCCTG
>CAYNMH010000166.1:0-4996 GCA_964398145.1 uncultured Flavimarina sp.
ATACAAAGTTGTAAGTTATCTGAAGGCTTTTGACATATTCCCGCTAACTTTGCGGCAAAATCTACCGCGTTATGTTTGAAAATAAAGATCAAAGTCGCACATCGTTAAGTGAATTAGGAGAATTTGGACTCATAGATCATCTCACCAAAAATTTTTCAATTCAGCATCCCGAAACCGTTAAGGGTATTGGAGATGACGCCGCAATAATTGATACTCAAGGTAAAAACCTGGTTATTTCAACCGATTTACTTATTGAAGGCGTACACTTTGACCTGGCTTTTATGCCGCTAAAACATTTAGGTTACAAAGCCGTCATGGTCAATCTTTCAGACATTTATGCGATGAATGCCCGGGCCACCCAAATAACAGTCTCTCTGGCAGTGTCTAATCGTTTTCCGCTCGAGGCTCTTGAAGAGCTGTATGCAGGAATTGAATTAGCCTGCTCGTTATACAAAATAGATTTAGTAGGTGGCGACACTACCTCGAGTACTAAAGGTTTGTTGATTAGCATCACTGCCCTTGGTGTAGCCGATAAAACTAAAATTGTCACACGCGATACTGCAAAAGAAGGAGATTTACTTGTGGTATCCGGCGATTTAGGAGCATCTTATATGGGATTACAGGTGCTGGAACGCGAAAAACAGGTGCATCGCGTAAATCCCAATGCACAACCCGATCTCGAGCCCTATTCGTACATTATTGAGCGTCAGCTTAAGCCTGAAGCCCGTAAGGATATCGTAGAACTTCTTGAAAATCTTGAAGTGAAACCCACATCTATGATAGATATTAGCGATGGCTTATCCTCAGAAATTATACATCTGTGCAAAAGTTCCGAAGTGGGTTGCAGGCTTTATGAAAAGAAAATTCCGCTAGACCCTCAATTAATTCAGGTTTGTGAAGAATTTGAGATAGACAGCACCACGGTAGCCCTGAGCGGCGGTGAAGATTATGAATTACTTTTTACAGTTAAACAGGAAGATTACGAGAAAATAAAAGGCAATCCCAATCTCACGGTCATAGGTCATATGACCGCCTCACAGGAGGGAATGAACCTCATTACACGGGCCAATACTTCTATCCCCATTGTTTCCCGGGGTTGGAATGCGTTACGCGAGGAAGAGTAAAAGTTTATGCCGACTGGCGCTGATGCCTGAAAATGTAGAATTTTTCCATCACTTCATTAATGCGACGCAATTTTGGGGTAAGGGGTTGCAGTTCGCCTTGATCGTTTTCCGTAAACTGCATCTTGCATTTACAGCACTCATATTCTTTCTTGTTAGTTTGATAAGAGCGCAAAACTTCATATTTGTGACCAAAAAGTTTACACAGCATCATTTGTAAGGGATTTTTTGTCAGGTTCGAATAATTCATGATAAAGGGCTTTGAATTTAGGTAGTTAAATTTAACAGAATTATTCGTTAAAATGAAAGGTTAAGTCGCTAAAAAGCATTCTTTTGGAGCTGATCGACTTATTTTTGCCGATTTCTCAAAAAATAAACGTGCAGATTAAAAAAATTTCAACGATACGTGATGTTATCAACACATGTTGAAAACTTTTTCGAATTAATTTCACTTAAAATTCCCCTAAAACTGCAGAAACCCGTTCAAAATTCTCGATATGAAGCATATGACCACCAGGTAAAACGTCAATCTCAACCTCAAAGTCTTCAAATTTTTGAATTATTGATTTTGAATTGATAAGACCGTCATCGCTACCCAAAAGCATTTGTTTTTTGAAAGAAGCTTCACTCCAAAAAAGGCTATGATCCGGTCGGGCACGCATCGCTTTTTGACAGCTTATGTAAGCTTTAGCAGTTACTTTGAGTGCTTCGCGTTTGGTTAGGGCAATCTCCTCTTCAAATACGTCTTTGGTTTTGGAAGAAAATAAATTGGCTACCGACATAGAAACCAGTGCTGTGTAATTACGCCCTGCCATGTCGATGGCATGATCCCGCATTTTTTTACGTTCTTCTGTATCGGCTTCAGGGGTAGAATTAAGTAAGAGGATTCCTGCTGTGTTTGCCGGGTATGCTTTAGCAAAGGCCAGAGCAACATACCCCCCCATCGAATGACCTGCAATCTTAACACTCTTTACGCCGAGTGCTTCAAACACTTTATAAACGGCTTCTGCCATTTGGTGCATCGAATTTCCCGCCTCACTAAAGGCTGAAAATCCGTGACCGGGCAGGTCTATTACAATAAGATGAAACCGCTGAGAGAGCTGTTTTATAAAAGGTTCCCACATACGGTGATTTTCAAGAAAACCGTGTAACAAACACAGACTTTCTCCCGTACCGTACTGCTTATAAAATAATAGATTCCCCGAGTTGGTTACGCTCATTTTAGTTTAACTTTCGGCCCGAAAGATACAACCACTATGAGATTTTCTAAAGGAACACTGGTAACAGGTTTCGCTATATTTTCACTTTTTTTTGGAGCCGGGAACCTCATTTTACCGCCTTACCTGGGATACATGTCTGGTTCCAACTGGCTTTGGGTGAGTATAGGTTTTTGCCTTTCTGCAGTACTCATTCCTCTGCTGGGCATTTTTGCACACGCTCGTATACAGGGCAGTATGCTCGACTTTGGCACCAAAGTTCATCCCATCTTCAGTCTTATCTTTTGCATAATTGTGTATCTGGTTGCGGTTACCTTGCCGGGACCCCGCACGGCTTCGGTCACCTATGAGATGGCCATTGCACCTTTTTTCAGCATCAGTTCACTTACCACAAGTGCTATTTATTTTGGGCTGGTACTTCTTTTCGCATTAAACCGAAGTCGCCTCATCAATGCGCTCGGTAAGTATCTCACGCCATTATTATTACTCATTTTAACCACTATTATTTGCATCGCGCTCTTTGCGGAATTACCTCCCGCCACAAGCTCTCAACTCACAAGCCCTGTTACCAGCGGACTTTTAGAAGGTTATCAAACCTTTGACGCGATAGGCGCCATAGTCATTGGGGCAGTCGTGGTAATTTCCCTAAATCTGGTAAATACAGAAAGTCACCAGATTAAAAAGAAGCTTATGATCCAGGCCGGAAGTCTTGCAGGACTGGGCCTGCTTGTAATTTACATCGGTCTTATTTATGTAGGATCGCTATATGCTAATCAAACGGTAACCGATTCCCGCACTAATTTGCTCTCCTATCTCAGTTACGACACTCTGGGCTCGGGAGGCCGCATTTTGCTTTCTATTTTAGTTGGCGTTGCATGTTTTTCTACCGCAGTAGGAGTGGTTACCGGCACTTCAGACTTTGTAAAAGGCCTCTTTAAAGGCTCACAGGCAGCCTATATCATCACCGCGGTTTTAGCCTGTTTGCTCGGGGTTATCATTGGTCAAACGGGTGTTGCCTATATAATTGCCGTAGCTGTACCTGCGCTGAGCTTTGTGTACCCACTGGTTATCGTTTTAATCATACTGAATTTATTCCCGGAACGAGTGGTTTCCAGGCTGGTATTTAGAATAGTGGCCGTTACCACAATCTTATTCAGCCTTCCCGATTTTTTAAAATCGCTCCATTACGAAAGATTTACAACACCCTTTAAATGGATTCCTTTCACCGACTATGGTGTGGGCTGGATTCTTCCGGTTGTTGTAGTTTTCAGCATCACGCTTACCCTTGAGAATTTCATTCTTAAAAACCAGCCCGCCGACTCCAATAAGTAAACAAGAAAACTGCGTTAATCTCTTGCCAAAATGCACGCTCGTTTCTGTAAAATGCAGAAATTGAGACTATGAAAGCAGAACCTACTTTACTTTGTATTCCGGATATAAGCGGTTTTACCCAATTTATGCGTGCGGCTAATTTTGACCTTACAGCTCAGGTGATTCCGGCTTTATTAAATGAAATCATTTATGCCAACACGCTTAATCTTCAGGTTTCTGAGATTGAAGGAGATGCTGTATTGTTTTTCAGAAATGGTCCCCTGCCCGCTCTCAAAGAGCTTATAGCACAATGCAAATCGTTTTATGAAGATTTCTACAAGCGCATTCACCAGCTTTATGAAGAGCACAAGCACGAAAGCGATGCGGGCACGATCCCCGAAATTCTGGGTTTGAAGATTATTCTTCACTATGGTGAAGAGATTGCAATGGTGCCCATAGGAAACCGGATAAAATTAATGGGTGAAGATGTGATCACTGCCCACCGTATGCTTAAAAACGACATTCCTATAGATGAGTACATTCTGTTTTCAGAAAATGTGTATCGCAAATTTGACGATAAGGCCTTTGTTGAGCTCTGTAACTGGTCGCAAATCAAATCTGGAAGTCTCGAAATTGAGCATTTAGGCACTCTTAATTACAGGTATGTTGACCTGGAACCTCTGTCCTGAGTTTTGTTAAGAATTACAAACTTTGGCTATTTCCCAGTCGGCGCTTTTTAAGATCTTCTTCAATCTGATTTTCTTTAGCTTTATTTATCTCGTAGAAAAACAGCAACCCGGCCCCTATTAAAAACGGAATAGCGGGAAAAATACTGACTAATAGTTTGGTTCCTTCAATGGCAGTTTCGGGCTGAACGATTTGTTCTACAGGCACTCCTGCCGCTTCTTTAGTGATGTAATTGTAAAGCCCGAGTATCCATGTTACGAGTGCGCCGCCAATGCTCAATCCTCCCTTAAGTCCTACCATCATGGCCGAAAAAATAATTGCGGTAGCCCTTCTGTTGTTCTTCCATTCGGAATAATCTGCAACATCTGCAATCATAGCCCACAGCAGTGGTATGGTGATTCCGTAGAAAAAACCGTGTAAGATTTGAGACACAAATATCAGGATAACCGCATCTTTCGGGAAAAAATAAAAAGCCAGAATGAATAAGGTCGAGATGAATAAGGCTACGCCAAAAACGTCCCGTTTTCCGTATGTATCGGCAAATCGTTTCGAAAACGTAATCCCGACGATCATAAAAATAATACCGCCGGCATTAAATAAACCAAAGCCCGCGGAAACAGGGTTTTCACCAAAAAAATTAAGCCCTATTGAACTTAACCC
>CAYNMH010000167.1:0-4899 GCA_964398145.1 uncultured Flavimarina sp.
CTTAGGGCAAAAACCCACCAACTCATTTTGGTTTTGTAGGCATAATCCTGAAGCCACTGGTGTATCCCCCACCAGGCTATGGGCACAGCTATGAGATAGGCCAAAACCATCAGTTTTAAAAAGTCGGTACACAACAATAAGTTGAGTTGCGCCAATGAGGCTCCAAGCACCTTGCGAATGCCTATTTCTTTAGCCCGACGTTCGGTGGTATGAATCACCAGCCCCAAAAGCCCCAGTCCACTGATCAACACCGACAATCCGGTAGCCCAGCTGAGCAGTTTAGATAAGCGCCTTTCCTGATCGTAGAACCGGGCTATTGCCTCATCTACAAATCGAATATCAACATCCTGACTGGGATAAACATCGCGGTAGGCAGATCTTATTTTGGTCAAAGCCGGTTCCCAGTTATCCCCTTCTCTAGCAGGTAGTTTAAAATGAATGTTTCTAAACTGGCTAAAATCTGCCCGGCTTCTGTCTCCTGTAAATGCCATCGGCTTTATACCTGATGTGAGCGAACGCTGATTGAAATCACGCATAACCCCCACTATAGTACTATTTTCCTCACCATTGCTGAGATTCCTATTCAGGGCTTCTTCGGGCGTCTTGAAGCCAAAGGTGCGCATAGCCGTCTCATTAATGATATACTCCTCAATGGTGTCGTTAAGAATAGTTCGGCCGGCCAGAAGTTTAATTCCGTACATGTCTAAATATTGGCTATCGCCATAGAGCAGCTCCAGATCTGTTCGCACTTCATCGCTTTCGCCCTGATATATCACCCAACTGCTGTGGGTTGAAAAGGAAGCAGGGGGCATCCCTCCCATACTCAATTGCTCGAGTTGTGGAATGGCTTTCAGCTTATCATAAAGCACTTGTTTTTTATGAAATGCCTGTTCGTGCCAGGGGGTACTCACATAGGCGATGGCCTCTTTTTTAAAGCCCATATCTTTATTCATTAAAAAATGAATTTGCTTGGTAACCAAAAGTGTCGCAATGATGAAAACCTGGGCAATAGTAAATTGAAAAGCAGTAAGTACTTTGCGCAATCCCGCTTTTCCCTCAGGCTTCGATTGCACGCCTTTTAATACCGTTGCAGGTTTAAAACCAGATAAAACCAGGCCGGGATAGATTCCTGCCGCAAGGGTAATAAGAACGACTAAGCCCACCGCAGAACCCAGCACAAACGGATTTGTAAAAAGCCCCAGGGTAATGCCATTTGGAATAAAATCTTTAAAAATTTTTAAGAGCCAAATCGCTAAAAAGCCCGAAATCACGCTCGCTATGAGGGTTAGCATAAAAGTTTCACCCAAAAACTGAAAAATCAACTGGCGGCGCGAACTGCCTAGTGTTTTACGGATTCCTATTTCTTTAGCCCGTTGTGTGGCCTGGGCTGTATTGAGGTTGATAAAATTAAAGCATCCCAAAAGTATCAGGAAAAGTGCGATAAACGCCAGGCTCTTCAATACAGGTAAGCTCGCTGTACTTCTGCTAAAATCAAATATTCCATAATCACCATTAAAATGAAGATCTGACAAAGCCTGGAGTCGGAACTGCTGCAGTTGACCAAATTTTTTGGAATCTTCACTTTGATGCGCTTTGGATAGCAGGTCGAGCTGATGCTTTAAAGCTTCTATATCTGCATGTGTTTTCAGTTTTACAAACACCTGGCAAGAGGAGTTAGTCCAATCCCAGTTTCCAGTTAAAATCCCTTCGGCACCAGACGTTTGAGCTGCTGTAGGCAACGAAACAAATTCTTCAAAAATCAGATCGGTACGTTGCTCAAAGTTGGCCACCACCCCGGTAATCACCGCCTGGATGGAATCGTTATAAGTAAGTATGTTTCCTATAACCTGATGAGGCTCTAAATTTGGGAAATAGGTTGCGGCCCGCTTTTGGGAAAGTACCACCTGCGCCGGTTGATTTAGCGCTTCGGTTTTAGAACCGGCCAGCCATTCATAATCAAAAACTTCAAAATAAGCCGGCTCTGTAAAAATCGTATAATCAGGATTTTTAAACGCTTCAGAACCCGATGTTGTCTTTACCTCAACTGGAGACCAGGTGTAAAAATAAACAGCATCCTCCACGCCCGGCAACTCTTCTTTTGCGGTAAGGCTCATAGGAACGGGTATCCCAGAATTATAAAAAGTACCTTCTGCCGACTGAAATTCACTTACCACCCGGTAAATACGATCTCCATCTTTGTGAAATGTATCAAAGGTGAACTCATAATATACCATCAGGCCTATCACAAAGGACGCGCTTAAACCTATGGCCAGGCTAATCACATTTATAGATGAAAACAATTTATTGTTCCAGATATTCCGCCAGGCGATTTTAATATAGTTCTTTAACATTACCTATTGTTATTGTTGTTGTTATTCTTTATTGAATTTGGAGTTAGTCTTTCAAATAATTCAGTAACCTAATAACTCATTAACATTTAACCCCTTCCGCTTCCCCTTGCCATTAATTCCCCCTTTGGGATTAGGAAGCTATAGCTTATTCAGTTCGTAATGATTCTACAGGATTCTTCAGCGCTGCCCGAATGGTCCTGAAACTTATAGTGACCAATGCGATAAACATCGCCAGCAGGCCCGCTGCAAGGAAAATCCAGACCTGTAGTTCGATTCGGTATTCATAATCCTGCAGCCATTGGGATAACAGCCACCAGGCTACCGGTGCGGCAATTAAAAAAGCGACACCTACGAGTTTTAAAAAGTCTTTGGTGAGTAAAAAAGTAATCTGTGCCACACTGGCACCTACCACTTTACGCACTCCTATCTCCTTGGTACGTTGCGTCACTACCAGCATCGAGATTGCAAAAAGTCCGATGCAGCTCAGCACGATGGCGATAAGCGAACCGCTGCTGATGATGGTGGTCATCGTACGTTCCCGCTTAAAAGTGCGATCCATATTTTCATCTAAAAAGGACCCCAGAAATTCGGCGTTGGGCTCAATACGCTTCCAGGCTTTCTCAATGGTTTCGAAGCTCTGCGCCATATTTTGCGGTGCAACCTTAACAAAGGCATAATACAAATCCCAATCGCGGTTCATAAATAGACTGATGGGTTCAATCTTTTTGTTAAGTGACTGAAAGTTATAATCCTTCAGGATGCCCACTATCGTATAGGTGATTGAATCGTCCAGAAGGATTTGCTTGTTTAACGGCTCTTTTTCCTGAAGTTCCCGCGCCATGGCTTCATTGATCACAATAGAAAGACTGTCGCTGGAATAGTTACGGTTAAAGGTGCGCCCTTCTTTGAGTTGAAGCCCTAAAGTTTCAGGATAATCGTAATCTACCACAAGCATATTGGTAGTGACCCCCCGACCTTTATAATCAAAGCCCAGCCGGCTGAAGTAGGTACTGCCATCCCTGCCCAGACCTAAATTATTATCAGAAGCAGAAACAGAGATTATTCCCGGTTTTCCGGCAAGTTCGTTACGTAACAATGCCACATCCTGCCGGTTCGCACGCTTTCCGTTTAAAGGCACGGCAATGACCTGAGTTTTATCAAAACCCAAATCCTTATTTCGCATATAATCAAGCTGCTTACTCAAAACCAAGGTACCCGAAATCAGTACGATAGCTATGCTGAACTGCACCACCATCAGCACATTGCGCACCCGGTTTTTACCCGCCAGATCAAGCTTTCCTTTTAGCGCCTTAAGCGTGCCCAGTTTGCTCAGCACCAAAGCCGGATAGCCTCCCGCGATAAATGTGATCAGGAGAAATGAAACCAGAAGAACGCATAATAGGGCGGGCGAAATCACTTCTCCCAATGTCGCCGGGGTATTGAAGAGTCTGCGAAAGGGCAGTTCTAAAGCCAGACTAAGTCCGATGCCTAGAAGAAAAGCCAGGAGAAAAACCCAAACACTTTCGCTCCAAAACTGAAGAAACAATTGTTTTTTAGCAGCTCCCAGGGTTTTACGCATGCCTATTTCACGCAGGCGTTGCGCACTACGGGCGATACTCATATTCACAAAATTGATGCTGGCAATAAACAGAATGAGCAGGCCTATGCCCAAAATCATATACGGATACGCCCGGCTCACTTTCAACGAATTCCCACCAAAATTTGCAAAATGCATGTCTTCCAAAGGTAACAGGTTTAGCTCCAGATAAGTACCCTTGGCATTGGGCTGTGCACCATCGCGTTTAAGATCTTCAATGTTTCCTTTATAATGCAAAGCAGTAAATGAGACGGCACTTTGCATCAGTGCAGCTGGACTGGTGTCTTCATTTAATTGTATAAATACAGAATGATTACGGGAATCCCAACGGTCTAGGTTATCGTCATAATTTTCAGAGTGCTTAAAATTAGCTGCCACGTCAAACTGCATCCCACTATTTAAGGGAATATTCTTGAGTACGCTGCCTACTGTAAAAACTTCTCGTTGACCATTAATAAGTAAGTTTAACCGTTCGCCAAGGACATCGGTTTTTCCAAAAAGCTTTTGGGCGGTCTCTTCGGTTATACTGATTTTTGACTCGTCCTGAATAACCCGGTCAGGCCCCTTAAGCGTCTCAAAGCTGAACATCTCAAAAAAGTCGGGATCTGCAAAAATAAGATTCAGCTCCAGCTCTTTATCTTCTTCCAGATTGAGTGCGCCGTCACTTATAAAACGGGTGATCTGCTTAATATTAGGCAATTCTTCCTTTAAGGCAGGCGCAAAAGGCACCGGCATGCTAGTTGCCAAGCCCTGCCCAGCCGGCGTTTGTTCCACATAATAGACCTGATAAATCGAATCCTTGTTTTTATGAAACTGATCGAAAGACAGATCAAAAAAAGCATACATCCCCAGCAGAAGCGCCGCGGCAAACGCGATGCTTAATCCCAATATATTGAGAAAAGTGAAACTTTTGTCTTTCCACAAATTCCTGAAGGCGATTTTGATATAGTT
>CAYNMH010000168.1:0-4834 GCA_964398145.1 uncultured Flavimarina sp.
CCCATATACAATGTCTGAAAATCCGCGAATGATATAGGTAGGAAACTGATGAGCCCAGGAATCGTTATCGTTTACCTGTTGCACCGAAATATATGGCTTACTGGCCGATGATGTAGTGTGGCAGTCCAGAAAATAACGCTTTTCAAAGTCAGCTTCCGGAAAATGTTCTAAAACCTGAATGATTTCAAACATTTCTTTCTTTTCGTGAGAGTCCTGAGTACCACTTTTGATGTTTTCTTCAGTCCACGTACGGTTGAGATCTTTGTCAATATAACGTACTCGTTCATTTAGTGCTTTACGATTACCGGTAACGCCTACCACCTTCCCGTTGATTTCGGGATTTTCTTTTTCCAAAACTGAAAAAACACGCTGAAGTGCTTTCACTCCGCTGGGTTCGTTGCCGTGAATCCCACCAGATATAAAAAGCAGCGGGCCGGGTTTGTTACTGGAATATGTTCCCAGAATACGGGAATAATCTTCTGTAGATGACATGATTTCCCTTTTTAGTGCATTGAAGCAAGTTCCTTATTGGAGAAATTGCTTCCGTAAAGTTTTTTATATTCCACTTTGCGCTCAATCGCCTCAATTACCGGTTCGGTAAATTCCGGCAGGCCTATTTCTTCACAATAATCGAGACCTCCGGGGCTTAAAACATTGATTTCGATAAGCTTATCTTTTACGACATCAAGACCTACGAAAAAGAAACCATCGCGTATCAATTTCGGCGCCGTCACTTTAACGATGTGTTCCATTTCAGGCGTAAGCTTTGCAGGTTTAGCAGTCGCCCCGAGTGATAAATTACTTCTAAATTCTGCCTTGTCTTTATTTACGCGTCTAATGACCGCCAATTCGCCTTTTTCTTCCAGAATACGCCCATTTACCAAAATGATACGTACGTCTCCTTTGCTTACTTCCGGTAAAAATTCCTGGGCAATTACATATCCCAGTTCGGTGAGGCTGGTTATGATTTGATTGAAGTTTTTCTTCTCTTCATCTATTAAATACACATTTTGCCCCCCGGAACCTTCAAGCGGTTTCAGGACTATTTTCTTTCCACATTTTTTCCAAAATTTCAATAGCTCACCCTGATCCCGGGTTATGATACTTTTGGGTTTAATGGATGCGGGTAATTCTTCAAAGTATAATTTATCTATAAATGCATTTGACATGGCATTGGCATCGTTGAGGACTAAAACACCCTGCTCCTGCAGCATCCGGCCAAAGGAAATCCCCGAATGCTCTGCCCAGTGCCGTGCGTGAGTTTCCTCAGTAGGATTGTTGCGTAGGAAAACCACATCTACTTTAGAGGAATCTACCATTTCCCAGGGAATCGCCTCATCCTGGACCTGATCCCAAAACTCCTGAGGCGTTTTGTATTCTAAATCTTTTGGAATGTGCTTACACATCAATTTTATGGGGCCTCCCTGTACAAAATTAAATCCGCCTACATTCATCACATAGACATCGTGGCCGCGTTGGTGCGCCCTGCGCATTAAAACGACTGAAGTGCCTACGGGCTCTGTGGCGACATCACTTATTACAAAACCTATTTTCATTTTTTTAATTTTTGTGTTATTGGTTAAATCTTGGCTACTCACAGGCAGCTGAACTATGCCATTACTCGTTTTATGGTTGCTGGTAATGGTTTATTTTAAATCATTTTGGAAAACGTTATACCCTGTCTAAAAGCATTAAGTTTATTCGAAAAATCGGTATTGTTAAAGTACCTCGGGATGATTTTCGGATCATTTAAAAGACCGCGCTGGGTAAGATCGTTGATGATATCAATGTGTTTTAAAGCAAATTTTCCGGCGAGCAGGGGCTTAAATTCACCTCCTTTTTGCAAATAATCCCTTAACGCCACAAGTCCTTTTAAATAGACAATATCCTTTAAAAATCCACCTCCCTGAAACATTCTGGAAGTGATGTTAAAGGCACGTTCCTTATCAAAACCGTAATTGGTGTACAAACCGTGAAAAACCGACTTAAAGTCGGCCCCGTTCATCAGGTCTTCCCCGGCAACCACGCGACCGGCCAGAATGCGTAGCCGGTTCCCGGTGAGACCGCCGCCCAGATATTCAGAAAGTACTGCGATACCTTCCTGCGTGGCATCATAATCTGCAAAACCTGCCGACAGCTGACTTAATGGTTGTTGTTTGCCATTAAAATGCGTTAAGGCGTGGGTGCCTATTTCATGCTGAATGAGTGCCTGCGCTTCGAGTTGGGTCATCTTATAATCTTCGGGCAGATACAATTCCCCGTCAGAAACCATGATGATATTTACATCATTCCGAATATGGATATTCCCTTCGTAATGGGGTGCCTGTTCTTTAAAAAAATCAAATTCGGCCCTGGCTAACTCTTTAAAATCGTGAGCATTTATTGTTTTTTCATCTTTTTCGCCGTGATCTTCAGGAATGGTTTCCAAAATCAATTTGGCCTCTGCCAAAACATGTTGAGGAACACCACGATAAAGTCTCACACTGCTGTAGAAAAAATTTCGGGAACCTCGCTCCTTGAGCATGGTGAGTTCTTTGTCAAGCTCTTCACGCTTCTCGCTGTATAAATAAGATAGTGACGGATCGTCAATCTCATCTATACGTAGATTATACAATTCTCTTTTGAGAAGATCAGGATCTACCGGAAGCAAACGATAGTGATATGCATCGATCGTTTCAAAATTAGATTCAAAAAACCGTTGCCTCAACGCCTGAATGTTGACCGGTGCAACCAACCATAAAAAGTCATACCGGGACTGAATCTCTGTAATTTGCCGGTCAATTTTTAGTACTTCCTCGTGAATGCGCCTTCTCCCCAGCGTGTGATAACTGTGAATGTCTGATGTAGTCTGTACCCGTATAAATTCAAAAATGGTTTTTTGAATCGCTTTGGACAATTTCTCCCGGAATATTTTAAAATATAAAGGATAAATTTTTCCTTTTTCGGTGCTATAAACCGGTGGCAGTTCGAGACCCAGCAAGGTTCCCCCGGCAGCTTTAAGTTCATCAATTTCAAAAAGCGGTTCGTCGCCCGGTTTTTGACGTGATTTCGTATTGCAGATAGAAGCTCCTAATTTCACATTATAACGCCTGCTGTCAATGGCAGAAAGCTCTTCAGAAAGAGTCTCGAGAGAGGCCGGCATCTTGTGCGAGGGACCTTTGATGATAAAATCAAGTGTTCCCGGCTCTCCTTTATACAATTCCAGCAAAATAAAAGAGCCAAAGCGGTCTGCCATTTTAGAGGTCAATTCCTTTATAAAATCCCTGAAATATTCGAAATGAGAGTCCCCTATGATTAGGTAAGAAGCACTGGTTCTTGCCAATCTTAGCGTTGCTTTATCGTTGGGTTTTTTACGATAAATAAGCAAGGCGGGCACGTCGTGTTCCAGCACCAGAAAGCCACCGTGAGGAAGCTCGGTCATGGTGCGTTTTCCGGGAGTCAGATTTTCTAAAATGGCTACAGGTTCACTCAGCATTTTACAGCATTAAATACTTTATCAGAGTAAATTAGCAGAAATAGAAGCGGTGAGCAAACGATTGCAGGCTTAGGCCTATAGGTTTAAGAGAAGTTTGGCGGAAAGCTAAGTTTCTTTAACAGACTATTAGTGAAAGCTATACTTATTGATGCAAAACTGGAATGCGAATCAGGGTTGTTCAAAGTTGTAATGCTTTGGGTTGAAAAACTCAAAAACCGGCAAGGCAGCATTATTTTGAGTTCCGTCAAAAAAGGTTGCGTTATCCCAATGCGAGCCGGTGCCCCAGGGAGTTTTACAGGTAGAGGTTACCCAGGCGGGTTCCCAATAGATGACTCCAAGTCCGCCGCCATCCAGAACGTTTTGCGTAAGCTGAAGCATATAGTTTTTTTGACCTTCAGGAGTTGCGGGATAGCCTTCAATTAAGGCATCATTACCCAGAATATTTCCGGCGGCATCGGCATTATCAAGACTATGAGGATAAGCGGTTTCTACAATCACCACCTCTTTTTTAAACTGGGTCTTTAAAGAATCAATTGCTGCGGATATTTTTTCTAAAGGGTACTCAGACCATTTAGAGTAATACGAAAGACCAATGATATCAAAATCGATTACCTGATATTCTTCCGCTTTGCGAAACCAAGCAAACGCATTTTCAGGCTGAGCGATGTGTAACACGCATTTAATTTCGCTTGAAAAAGCCTTTTCTACATCGCTTACAGCTTTCAAACCGCTGTTAAGCAGTAAGGCATTGCGTTCCCAGTTTAGGGTGTCGGTTATTACCGTATCTACAGGCTGAAGAATTTCAATATTGGTCTCATTTCCCACCTGCACCCATTGGGGCAAGAGGTTGTCTTCACCGAGTTTTGTAAGGGTTTTAAAAGTGTATTGATAAACGCTGTCTGCAAGAATTTGATCATCAGTAATGCCGGCCCAAGATTTGGGTCGCGCCTGCTTATGCGGGTCTGCCCAAAAATCAGAATAGTGAAAGTCAAGCAACACAGCAACTCCGGCCTCGTGCGCCCGTCTGATTGATTTTTTGACATCTTCAAAGTTAGAATAGGGCGAGTGCTCCGGAGTGTGCCATAAGCGTAACCGAATCAGGTTTGCACCCCGCTCAGCAAAATAGGAATAAGGATCAATCGTATCTCCTTCTGTTGTGTAATGGGCGCCACAATCTTCAATCTCATTAACATACGAAAGGTCTGCTCCCAGAATGGGCGCCACCGGTTGCGTGATTGATTTTGATGCAGGTTTTTCGGGTTTACAGCCTGTAATACTCAGTAGTATAATAAAAACCCAAATCCCTTTCAAAATGATAAAATTTAAGATTAAAAAAGTCCGTTGATCTCGGCATCAATC